>VGJF01000028.1 GCA_016867585.1 Candidatus Aminicenantota bacterium
GTTCGATCCCGACGTCCGGCTGGAGGATTATCTCCTCGGGCTGGCCTACGGCCGCCTGGGCGAAATAGAGAAAGCCGCGGCGGCCTTTCAGGCCGTCCTGGACTACACCCTGAAGTTCACCGACCGCGGAGGGACGGGAGCCTATTTCGGCGCCCTGGCCCTCCGCCGCGCCGGCCGGGCGGCGAAGGCCGCCGAGGTCGGCGCCCGGGCCGTCCCTCCGGCGAAACATATCCTCGATGTCCTGAAATAGGGGAAGACGGAGGCCGCGATGCGCTTGACCTTCATCGACGGAGCGATCATCGTCCTCTCGATCTTCGTCTGTTTCGTCCCGGCCCTCTTCTACGGGCGGCGGGCCGGGAAGAACACCTCCGAGTTCTTCGCCTCCGGCCGGGCCGTGCCCTGGTGGCTGGCCGGGTTGTCGATGGTCGCGACGACCTTCAGTTCGGACACGCCCAACCTCGTCACCGATATCGTCCGCCGCAACGGCGTCGCCGGCAACTGGGTCTGGTGGGCCTTCACCCTGACCGGGGTGGCCACGGTCTTTTTCTACGCCCGGCTGTGGCGTCGTTCCGGCGTCCTGACCGACCTCGAGTTCTACGAATTGCGCTACTCAGGCAAAGCGGCCGGCGTCGTCCGCGGCTTCCGCTCGGTCTACCTCGGCCTGTTCTTCAACGGCATGATCATGGCCACGGTCAACCTGGCCGCCTGCAAGATCGCGGCCGTCCTCTTCGGCCTGCCGCGCTGGCAGACGCTTTTCGTCGTCGGCCTCCTCAACGTCATCTTCGCCGCTTTCTCGGGCCTGTGGGGCGTTCTCGTCATCGACATGATCCAGTTCTTCATCATGATGACCGCCGTCTTGGCCGCGGCCTTCTTCGCCGTCCGCGAAGTCGGGGGGCTCGGGACGCTCGTCGCGACCCTCCAGGCCAAGACCGGCCCGGGCGGCTTGAATTTCCTCAATATGCTGCCCGATTTCAAGAACACTTGGGACATCGCCCTGGCCGTGTTCATCATGCCCCTGGCCGTCCAATGGTGGGCGGTCTGGTATCCGGGGGCGGAGCCGGGAGGGGGAAGCTACATCGCCCAGCGGATGCTGGCCTCGAAATCCGAGAAGGATTCCCTGGGCGCGGTCCTGTTCTTCAACGTCGCCCACTACGTCCTCCGGCCCTGGCCTTGGATTCTCGTCGCCTTGGCCTCGATCATCGTCTTCCCGACCCTGGGCGACATTGAACAGGCCTTTCCCGGCCTCAATCCGGCCCTCGTCGGTCACGACATCGCCTACCCGGCCATGCTGAAGTTCCTTCCGGTCGGCTTTTTCGGTCTGATGATCGGCGGGCTCATCGCGGCCAACTCCTCGACCAACCTGACCCATCTCAACTGGGGGGCCTCCTATCTCGTCCACGATTTCTACCGGCGCTTCATCCGCCGGGACGCCGGGGAAAAACATTACGTCCTCGTCGGGCGCCTGGTCACGGTCGGCCTCTTCTTCGCCGCCGGAGGCCTCGTCTTCGTCCTCGAGACGGCCAAGGACAGCTTCGACATCATCCTTCAGGTCGGGGCCGGGACGGGCCTTCTCTACCTCGTCCGCTGGTTCTGGTGGCGGGTCAACGCCTGGTGCGAGGTCGCGGCCATGGTCTCCTCGTTTCTCGTCTCGGTCGCGATCCTCGTCCTGCGCAAGGCCGGCCTCGTCCTGCCGACCCACGCCGCCCTTGTCCTGACGGTTGCCGTGACGACGGCCTGCTGGATGGCGACCGCCTTTTTCGGGCCGCCGACCGACCGCCGGACGCTGGTCGAGTTCTACCGGAAAATCCGGCCGTTCGGGCCCGGCTGGCGGAAGGTCCGGGCCGAGGCCGGAATCCCGGAAGACGCCGCCGCGGGCCGGGAGAATTTCCCCTTGGCCCTCCTGGGCTGGACGACGGGGGTGGCCGTCATCTGGTCGTCGCTGTTTTTTGTCGGCAATGTCCTTTACGGGCGCTGGGCCTTGGCCGCGGCGCTTCTGGCGGTGTTCGTCGCGAGCGGCCTTGTCCTTTTCCGGGTCGTCAAGGCCGTCTGGCAATCCGGCCCGGCCGAAGCTCTCGATGACCCGGGGAGGAGGTCGACATGAAGCTCGAGCGCCTGTACCGCAAAGCCGTCGAGGTCGGCATCGCCCGCGACCTGCGGGGCGAGGAGGAGATCGCCCGGCTTCTGGCCGAGGAGGCCGAGAGGCACAAGGACCTCAAGGACGAGGAGAAGGCTTTCTACGACCCCGACCGCCTCTTCAATCCCTTCGCCGACAGCCGGATTCTCAACGGCGACCCGGCGGCCGACGTCCGCATAGTCCTGGCCGGGATCGACATCGAGGTCGGCGAACTCCTCATCGCCCGTCTCCTCAACAAGGAGGAGGGGGGGAAGATCGACCTCGTCGTCTCCCACCACCCCATGGGTTCGGCCCTCCTCCGGCTTCACGAGGTCATGAAGCTCCAGTCGCGCCTCCTGGCCAAGTACGGGGTGACGATCAGCGTCGCCGAGCAGCTCATGGAAAAACGCATCGGCGAGGTCGAGCGCCGGCTTCTGCCGATCAACGCCGCCCGGGAGGTCGATGCCGCCCGGATCCTCGGCCTGCCCCTCGTCTGCCTCCACACCCCGGCCGACAACTGCGTGACCCATTTCTTGGCCGGGCTTTTCGAGGAGGAAAAGCCCCGTCTCCTCAAGGACCTCGTCAAGATCTTGCGGGGGATCCCCGAGTACGAGCGCTCCGTCCGCCTCCAAGCCCCGCCCAAAGTCGTCAGCGGGTCGGAGATGAATTCCTGCGGCAAGATCTTCGTCGACATGACCGGGGGGACGGAGGGGGCCAAGGACATCTTCGACAAGATCGCCGCCGGCGGCGTTTCGACGCTCGTCTGCATGCATGTCAGCGAGGACCACCTGGCCAACGCCAAGAAAGCCAACCTCAACGTCGTCATCGCCGGCCACATCGCCAGCGACACCCTGGGCCTCAACCTCCTCCTCGATGAGATCGAGAAGGAGGAGCGGCTCGAGTTCGTCTGCCTCGGCGGCTTCGAGCGCATCCGCCGTCCCTGAGGGAAATCGGCGGCCAAGCTCCGGCCGCCCTTTGGCGATCAGAAATAGCCGTGGTTCGCCCGGAAAATTTCCAGGGCGCGCTCGTAGGTCGCCAGGCGGACCGTCTTGGGGATCGAGTGGTCGCTCATGAAGAGGTAGGGGATGCGGCCCTCGCGGACGGCCCGAAGCTTGGGGACGATCTCGGCCTTGAGGGCGGCCGGGTCGTTCGACTCGAAGGCCCGGACGTCGATGTTGCCGGCGAAGGCCATCTTCCGGCCCATGGCCGCGACGGCCGCGGCGAATTCGGCGACGTCCTGCCCCGCCTTGGCCTCGATCGAGTGGAGGGCATCCAGGCCGGCTTCGGCGAGGTGGGCGAGGAAGGGGCGGATGCGTCCGCAGGCGTGGAGGATGAGCGGCAGGCCGTGGTCATGGCAGAAGCCGGCCAGCCGCCGGTGACAGGGAAAGATGAACTCGCGGTACATGGCCGGGGAGAAAAACGGGGCCTTTGTGTACCCCATGTCGTCGTAGGCCCAAATCCCGTCGGGCCGTCCGACCTCACGGATCGCGAGGTCGAGGTGGGCGATGATCATGTCCGTGACGACGCCGCAGAAGTCATGGATCCAGCGGGGATGGAGGATCATCGATTCGCAGAAAACGATGTCCCCCATGGCCCGGCGCATGATCTCGACGACGAGCATTTGTTGGAAAACGCGGAAACGGGCCGAGGATTCGGCGGCGGCATAGTTTCGGACGAGGCCGTCCCAGTCGGGAAAGCGGCGGCGGTCGACCCCGAGAAGCCGGTCGCGGTACTTGGCTCTCCAGACTTCCTCGTTCGTCAGCTCGAATCCGAGATGCTCCGGCGTTCCCGGCTTATCCTTCCATTCCCGGTGCCGGGCCCCCCAGCCGTTGAGCTTGACGACGGTCTCCTCGTCTTCCTCGACGACGACGTCCTCGACCGGATCGCCCGTCGTCCGGAACATCGACTCCTTGATTTCCCGGACGTCGAGGTCGAAATGTTCGGGGATGTCCACCCCCGGCGGAAGTCCCTGCCGCTCCCATTCCTTCGGCGTGTCCTGCCAGAACCACTCGAAGACGCCCATCCGTTCGGGGCAGGATTTGTCCCGAAAGATCGCCGTCAAAACCTCCCGGCTCGTCACGCCGACAGGGTATCATAAATTGACTCGGACGGACGATTCGCATAAAATCTTCCCGCTTCCGGCGGCGTAGCTCAGTGGTCAGAGCATGCGGCTCATATCCGCAGAGTCCGGGGTTCAAATCCCTGCGCCGCCATTTCTTTCCCCGGTCTTTATTTGTCTTCCCGGAGTCGAATGAATCCTTCAATTCCCGATCGTCATCCATGCGCCCATGCGAACCGACCGATTGGCGGACGGAATGTCGAGGACAAAATTCCCATTCGGGAGAATCAGGTCATGTCCCGAATTCCGATCCCGTTCCATCGGCCATTTTAAGATGAAGCCGGCGGAGCGCATGGAGAGAATGGATTTGGAAGGGAAGGTCCGCCGGGCCGTGAGCCGAGGGGGGATGATCGAACCCGGCGAGCGGGTCCTCGTCGCCTGCTCGGGAGGCGCGGATTCGGTCGCCCTCCTTCGTCTTCTCCTCATTCTTCGGCCGGAGTTCAAGTTCGAGGTCGCCGTCGCCCACGTCCATCACGGCCTCAGGAAACGCGCCGACGCGGACGCCGCCTTCGTCCGCCGTTTGGCCAAGGACTGGGGCGTGCCGTTCTTCCTCGGAAGGCGCAAGGTCGCCTCCTACGCCCGGCGCCTCGGTCTCAACCTCGAAGAGGCGGGCCGGATTCTCCGCTACGAATTCCTGAGGCGCGCGGCGAAACGCGCCGGGGCGGGGAAAATCGCGACGGGCCATACCCTCGACGACCAGGCCGAGACCGTCATCCTACGGCTCTTCCGCGGGACGGGACCTCGGGGACTCAGCGGCATCTCTCCCGCCTCGAAGGAGGGAATCATCCGGCCGCTCCTCGGGATCCGCCGGGCGGAAATCGAAGCCTGCCTCCGCCGCCTCAAGATTCCCTATCGAACCGACGAGTCCAACCGCGACCGGCGTTTTCTCCGGAACCGCATCCGGCGGGAGCTCATCCCCCTCCTGGAACGCCGCTTTGAACCGAAGATAGTCCCCAAGCTCGCCCGCCTGGCCGACATCGTCCGCGAGGAAGAAGGCCTTCTCGAAGCCGCCCTGGCCCGACGAACAAGGCGGCTTGTGCGGAAGGAAGGACCCGGCGCCCGCCTGGACGCCGATCGCCTCTCCCGGCTTTCCGCGGGGACGGCCCGGCGCGCCGTGCGGGCGTTCCTCGAAGCGCTTCAGGGCGACCTGAGGCGCATTTCATTCGACGATGTCGAAAAAATCCGAGCGCTGAAATCCGGGCAGACCGTTCCGTTGCCGGGCGGATATGAGGTCGCCCGCGAGGGGCCGTGGATTTCCCGGACGACGGGCCGGCCGGCAAAACTCGCCGGGCGAAGAACATTCGAATATCTTTGGGACGGCCGGACCGAACTCGTCATTCCCGAGACGGGCGGCCGGTATCTCGGCCGATGGATCCGGGATTCCGCGTTGAAGGCCGCCCCTTTCGACGACTCCCGGAGATGTTTTCTCGCCGCCGACCGCCTCGCCTTTCCGCTCGCCGTCCGCGGCCGGCGAGAGGGCGACCTCTATCGGCCCCTCGGCGCGCCGGGCCGGAAGAAGCTCAAGGAAATCTTCCGGGCCAAGGGCGTTCCCCCTTCGGAGCGGAGCCGGAGGGCCGTTTTTCTCTCCGGCGACGACATTGTCTGGGTCGAGGGCCTGCCCGTCGCCGAAGCCTTCAAAATCGGTCCCGGCAAATCCCGCGTTTTTCGGATTGAGAAGAGATAGCTTTCAGCCGACGCGATAGGTCCGGCGCCAGACCTCGAAGACGAAGAGCGCCCAGAGCTGGTGGCTGAAATTTTCCCGGCCGTCGAGGTGGCTGTCCATCATCCGGCCGACGGCGGCGGGCTGGAAAAACCCGCCCTCCCGGAGCCGCTTTTCGCTCAGGGTGTCCCGGACGAGGTCGCGGAGGTCCTCCTTCAGCCAGTGCTTGATGGGGATGCTGAAGCCCTCTTTCGGCCGGTAGATCGTTTCCTTTGGGAGGAGCCGCTCCACGGCCTTCTTGAAAATCCATTTCGTCGTCCCGCCGCGGAGCTTCATCCGGCCGGGAAGGCGAAAGGCGAACTCGACGAGCTTGTGGTCGAGGAGCGGCTCGCGGGCTTCAAGGGAGACGGCCATGCTCATCCGGTCGACCTTGACCATGATGTCGTCGACGAGGTAGGTCTTGAGGTCGAGGTAGAGCTCTCCGGTCGTTAGGTCGAAGCCCTCCATGGCCGCGAAATGCCCGGCCAGGGGCTCGCGCCCGCGAAGGGGACGGATGCCGCCGAGGGCTTCGGCGAAGGCCGGCGCGTAGAGCTCCCGCTTCATCCTCTCGGTGAGGAACATCATCCAGCGGAAATGCCGGTGGGCGGGGTCGTGGTCGAAGCCCTGGACGAACCGCCGGAGCTTGTTCCAGGCGCCTTTTTTCTTGTCCGAAGGCTTCAGCCGGCCGGTCGCCTTCCCGAGAATCCTCGCGGCCGCGGCCGCGCCGAACCGGCGGGCGACTTTTTGGGCCTGGTAGTGCTCGTAGCCGGCGAACAGTTCGTCCCCTCCGTCGCCGGACAGGGCGACGGTGACATGGCGCCGGGCCATCTCGGAGACGAGGTAGGTCGGAAAGATCGAGAAATCCCCCAGCGGCTCGTCGAGATGGCCGACGAGCTTCTCCGTGAGCTCGAGGGCCCGGGGTTCGAGGATGAATTCCTCGTGGGCCGTTTCGAACCGGTCGGCGACCCGCCGGGCGTGGGCCAGCTCGTTGTAGGTCCGGTCCTTGAAGCCGATGGAAAAGGTCCGGAGGGGGTCCGCCCCCAGCTCGCGCATCAGGCCGACGATCGTCGAGGAGTCGACTCCTCCGCTGAGGAACGCGCCGAGGGGGACGTCGCTGACGAGGCGGAGCTTGACGCTCTCCCTGAGGAGAGAATAGAGCTCGTCTTGGAGGTCCGCCGGGGAGGAGGACTTGGCCCCTTCGTTTCCCCCGTCCCCGGGCGGGACGATGTCCCAATAAGGACGGATCTCGACCCGGCCGCGGTCATAGACGAGATAATGCCCCGCCGGGAGCTTGAAGATCCCCTGGAACATCGAGAGGGGGGCCGGGACATATTCGAGCGTCAGATAGAGGTCGAGGGCGGCCGGGTCGACCTCCCGCCGGACGCCGGGATGGGCGAGGATCGCCTTGAGCTCCGAGCCGAAGACCAGGGTCCCGTCGGGAAGCCGGGTGTAATAGAGGGGCTTCACCCCGATGCGGTCGCGGAAGAGATAAAGCCGCTCCGCGCGCGTGTCCCAGAGGGCGAAGGCGAACATCCCTCGGAAGCGGCGGACGAAATCGAGGCCCCATTCCTCGTAGGCGTGGACGATCGTCTCCGTGTCGGACCGGGTCCGGAAGACGTGGCCGCGGCCGGCCAGCTCGTCCCGGACTTCGGCGAAATTGTAGGCTTCGCCGTTGTAGGCGATCCAGACCGTCCCGTCTTCGTTCGAGAGGGGCTGGTGCCCGCCGGCGACGTCGATGATGCTCAACCGCCGGATTCCCAGCCCGATGAGGCCGTCGGTGTATATCCCTTCGTCGTCGGGGCCGCGGTGGACGATCGTCCGGCACATCCGGCCGATGAGGCCGGGAGGGAAGGGGGGGGCGTCCGGCGTCCGGGCCAGACCGCAGATGCCGCACATTCACTTCGTCCCGGCCGGGACGGGAACGAGCTCGAAAAACACGCCCAGCCAGCGCTTCTCGTCGGTCCGGTCGTGCTCGTAGTGCGGCATGGCCCCTTTGGCCGCCCGGATCCGGATTCGGTACATGTGGGAATGGCGGACCCGGAACCCTCCGCCGACGGGGAAGCGCAGGGTTCCCCAGAGGTTGGACCCGAGGACGGCTTTTTGGCGCTTCCCTTCGACCGCGACCGTGATCTCGTTCTGGAGGCGGGGATTGTTGAGGAGCTTGAAGACGACCTCTTCGACCGGAAACGACGTCCGGAGGATGAGGTCGCAGCGGCGGTCGCCCAGCGTCCACCACCCGTTCTCGTTGGGATGCTTGGGATTGTAGTTGTCGTTGAGGAAATAGATGAACCGGTCGTGATAAAGGGGATCGCCCGGGTCGCCCCACTGCTGCCGGTAGGCGCTCGGCGTGGTCGTCGTCGGGAGGCTGTTGATGTTCGTCATTTCGACGGGGAGAAGGGTGTAGGGAAAACGCTTGGCGTGGGTCGCCGGATGGGCCGAGCTGAGATGGGGAGAAAGGAGGATGGGGGAAAGGAACAGGGAGGCCATGGCCCAGGAGACGAGGAGCAGGTTTCGCCGGACCTTGATCCCCGGAAGGAAAAGGCACATCGGGTAAATCCCGAGAAAATAACGGTTGGCCAGCGACCCTCCCCCCCCGCCGTAATTGTCGGGCATGAGAATGACGTAGAGGAGGATTTCCCCGGCGACGGCGGCGAAAAGGAGCCATTGCTCGAGCCGTTTCCGGCCGAGGGCGAAGAGGATCAGGGCCAGTAGGGCCGGGAAAAAGTACCAGGCGATCCCCGTGAAACGGCCGAAGACGTAGTAAAACAGGTTGACCGGGACGAACTTGGCGGGGAGCATGGCCTCGGCCGGGCCGTATTGATCGGTCGACATGACCTTCCCCGGGGAGGAGTCGAATGTCCATTCCGGGCGTTCGAGGGGAAAGCCCTGGTCGGAGCGGGGGACGAAGCTCTTCCGGTCGCCTCCCTGGTAGTTCCACTCGCCGGTCAGAAGGACGTTGGCCCCGAAGAGGAGCCCGAGGCTCAGGGCGAAGGCCAGGGCGAGCCCGCCGGCCTTGAGGAATTTTTTCCGCAGGAGCGCCCAGAGGAGAAGGGGGCCCAGGACGGCGACATTCGGCGGTTTGGAGGCGGCGGCGATCCCGGCCACGAAGGCGGCGGCGTAGTCGGACCCGTCCGAGAGGAGAAACCGATGGAGCCGCCCTTCCGGAGGGCCGGAGTCCTCCGCCCCGGATTCTCTCCGCCGGCGTTTGTGGAGCCAGAGGAAAAGGACCGTGAAAACGCAGAAGAGGTTGAAAAAATCGGGGGCGATCCAGAAGGCATAGACTCCCGCGACCGAGGCCAGGAGAAAGGTCAGGACGTGGAGCAGGGAGAGGCCGGGGCTGTTGGCCAGGGAAAAATAGGAAAAGCCCATGGCCAGGAGAAGGAACAGGAGGACGGCCTGGAAGACGAGCGGTCCGTTGGGGCCGAAGGCCCTGACGAACGGCGCGGCGAAGAGGGGATAGACGAGCGACTTCGAGTAGAAGAGCTTCTCCCCCTCGGCCGTTTTCACCCGCTTGAGGAAGATCCCCAGCGGCCCGGCCCAAAAATCCTCCCGGTACCGGATGAGATCCTTGGAGGTGTACTCGAGGTCGCCGTCGAAGACGATGCTTTGGGCCATGGCGTAATAGACGGCCTGGTCGGCGAAGAGAAAGCCGCGGTGGAGGGCGGGGAGGTCGGCCAGAAGGGCGAAACCGCCGAAAAAGACCGAAACGGCGAGGATCGTCGCCCAGGCCCTCTTCCGGTCTTGGAGCATAGGCCCAATGACTACCACAATGACCCGTTTTTGGCAACCGGCCGGCCGGATGATCGCGGCGGCCCGCCCCCCTTTTACCCCCCCGATCTCACCCCCGGGAATCATCGGCAAAGGTGATTGACCCTGTCCGGAGGAGAGGATATGTCTTGGGACGGAGAAAAAGACCGTGGGCCGGAATCCGCCGACCAAAAGGGAAAAAAAGGCCTGGCTCCGGCCGGGGCGCGCGGCGGGCGGCTTCTCGCTCATCGAGGTTCTCCTGTCCATGGCCGTCCTGGCGATCGTCGTCCTGACCCTGATCAGCGTCCTCGTCTACGGTTTCGGGGCCCTGGTCAGGACGAAACAGATTTCCCTGGCGACCCAGATCTGCCAAGAGCAGGTCGATCACGTTCGCAGCCTGGCGTTCCCGGACATCTTGGCCCTGGGTCCGGCGTTCACGAACCCCAAGCTGTCCCAGTTTCAGCAGGGGGCCGGGGCGCAGTCGGTCGAGAACATCGCCCCGACGGGACCCTCCCACATCGTCAAGTACTCGGTCGCCGTCACCTGGCTTTACCACGGCCGGTCCATGCGGAAGGACGTCGTGACGTTCATCACCCGAAACGGGATCGACAAGAAATAGGAGGCCGGAATTGCGCCGCGGGATCAGCGTCATGGAGGCTGTTTTGGGATTGGCGATCTCGTCGATCGTCGTCCTGGCCGTCCTGTCGATGTACACGAAGGGGCAGCATGTCTTCGTCAATCAGGCCGCCTTCGGCGACGCCCTCGAGGAAAGCCGCTATCCTTTCGCCTGCCTCTCCCGCGACGTCAAGGCCGCCTTCGGGGTGGCCGCCTCCTGGACGGTGGGGGGGGAGACATACGCCTCTTCGGCGAACGCCCTTGTCCTGAGCCTCCCCGCGGTCGACGCCGATGGGATCATCATCGAAGATTCAAGCCAGCCTTTGGGAACCCATCTCGATCACATCGTCTATGCCGTCGCCGAAGGACGGCTCGAGCGCATCTACGATCCCAAACCCGGGGTGAGCGCGAAGCCGGGCAGCCGCCGGTACCTGGCCGACAATATCCGGGGCCTGGCCTTCACTTACTACGGCGACAACGGGACGGCCTTGAGCTCCGGGTTCGCGGCCGCCGTCTCGATCGGCGCCCAGGTCACCGTCCGGCAACGAGGGGCGGGGAGCCGCTTCTTCGACCGGATGCTCGACTCCCGGTTCAAGCTGCGGAACAAATAATCCGTCCGGGAGGGGGATCGCCCGGACCGAGGCGGGGAGGAGCCTCCGGCTCGAGAGGGGGGAGCCCCGGCCCCCGACGATTCCCTCGCGGCGATCATCGCCGAAGATCTTGGCCCGCGGGACCCGCCGGCGTATCTTGGCCGTGGAATGGACGGACGCGGACCTTCCCCGAAGCCATCCGAGAGGGGCAGCATCCTCGTTTTCTCTCTCGTCGGAACGCTTGTCCTTTTCGCCCTGTTCGCCCCGCTCCTCTGGCGCCTTTCGGGGACATACCATGTCACCGAGAGAAACTTCCTCGTCCTGGCCGCCTTGAACCTCGCCGAAGCGGGCGCCGAACGGGCGATTTGGGAGCTCAACCACGGCGACATCACGACCTGGCCGGGCGATCTTCTGGCCCGTCGGTTGACCCTCTCCGGGATCCAGGCGAGCGGCGGCGCGGCCGTGGGCGAGGTCGAAATCGTCGTCTCCAACCCGGCCAGCGACAATCCCGTCGTCGAGACGACGGGCCGGGTCCCTTGGTCGGGCGGCCGGACGGTCGACCGTTCGCTCCGGGTCGTCCTCCAGCACGGGTTCAAGTCCCATTTCGATTTCGGCATTTTCGGCGACGAGGGATTCGACCTCCACGGGGACGCCTATACGGACAGCTACGACAACCGCCTCGGGCCCTACGACCCCTTGAACCCGGGGACCTACGGCGACGTCGGAACGAACGCCGACCAGCGCTGGGACGTCGTCCTCCTGAACAACACGAGGGTCAACGGGAACGCGAGCACGGGGCATCAGAGCGACCCCGAGCTCGTCATCAGGCTGTCCAACAATGCCCTGATCACGGGGACGAAAACGGCCCTCGAAACCCCCAAGGTGATGCCCTCGTTCATTCCCCCGCTCCTCACCGAGCGGGGCGCGCTGGCCGTTCGGACCAACACGTATCATACGACGATCACCGAGAGCGGCCGCTACACCTCTTTCTCCATGGCCTCGAATTCCAAGGTCACGATCAGCGGGAAGGTCATCCTGTTCGTCGACGGAAATTTCAACATGGCGAGCAACACGACCCTCGACATCCTTCCCGGCTCGGAGGTCGAGCTCGTCCTGGGCAACGGGACCTTTCGGATGTCCTCCAACAGCACGATCAACAACCTGACCCGCGACCCGCGGGCTTTCGCCATTCTCGGGACATCGTCTTTCCTGGACATGGCCATGAATTCGAATACGGATTTCTTCGGGGTGATCTATGTCCCCGAGGCGACCCTCGCCATGTCGGCCAACGCCGATTTTTACGGAGCGATCGTCGCCGATTACATTTCCATGAGCTCGAACGCCGGCCTCCACTACGACGAGTCTCTCGGGACGTGGACGAAGTACGGCGTCCACACCTCCGGCTTCGTCGTCAAGTCCTGGCAGGAACGCTACTGACGGCCGAACAGCGAGAGATAGGCCCGGAGAAGGGCGTCTCCCCAGACCAAGGCGATGAAGGCCGCGGGAGCGAGAAATGTTCCGTAGGGCAGGGCGGACTGAAGGCCGGCCTTCTTCAGCTTGAGCAGGGACAGGCCGACGACCGTCCCGGCCAGAGAGGCCAGGACGATGACCAGGAGGGCCTGGAGCCATCCCAGGAAAGACCCGATCATGAGCATCATCGTCACGTCCCCAAGGCCGAGGCCTTCTTTCTTCCGCAGCAGCCAATAGCCGCCGTAGATGATCAGCAGGAATCCGGCCCCGACGGCCGCCCCGAGAAGCGATTGGACGATGTCGATCCCGTCCCGGCGGAGGAAGGCGTAGGCCAAGCCGAGGCCGAAGCCGGGGAAGGTGATCGCGTCGGGCAGGAGCCGATGGAAGGCGTCGATGAACCCCAGGGCGATGAGGGCGGAGGCGAACAGGGCCGCGGCGGCGAAGGAAAGGCCCAAGCCGAATTTCCGGGCCAGGATGAGAAAAGCCAGGGCGGTCAAGAGCTCGACGACCGGGTAATGCCAGCCGATGGGGGCCCGGCATCTTCGACATTTCCCGCCCAGCCAAAGAAAGGCCGCGACGGGGATATTATCGTAGGGCTTGACCCGAGCCCCGCAGGCCGGGCAGGCCGAAGGCGGGCGGATGAGGTTCAATCCCCGGGGGAGGCGGAAGATGACGACGTTGAGAAAGCTTCCCCAGGCCAGGCCGAACAGGGCGACGAAGACGAGGGTCATCGCTTCCATGGGATGACGGCCGTCCTGACCTCACCCGTCGCCGGATCGTAGACGTAGTCCCGCCCGTCGAAGTCCGTCGGGATCGCCTCGAGGAATCCGGCCGCGGCGAGCCGGTCGAGGGCCGACGGCCAGCGGCCGTAGCGTCCGCGGTATTTCTCCAGGGCGTGACGCAGGCGGTCGAGGTCGACCGCGGCCTTGATCCGGTAGAGATGGTTCGAGGCGATCTTGCGGATTTGCGGGTCTTCGGCCGCCTCGTGGATTTCGGACCAGGATTCCCAGGCCGTCCGGAGGTCCATCGTCTGAAAGGCGGCGTTGGCGAAGAGCCGCCTGGCGATCGCCGGCGCCCCGGGAAGGTCCATGGCCTGCCGATAATACGATTTGGCCAGCGCATAATCCTTGAGATAGAGCTGGGCGTAATGGCCGGCCTGGAAGGGAAAAATCCACATGTTCGGATTCTTGGCGGCGCCCAGTTCGAACATCTTGAGGGCCAGTCCGACGTCGCGGGCGTCGTAGAGGGCGATCAGGGCGGCGACCTCGTAGGGGTCGATCCACCGGGGGTCGAGTTCGGCGATGACGGAGAAGATGTGCTCGAAGCGAAGGAACTTGTCCGGAATCCGCGGGTCTCCGTAATACTGGATCGCCCAAACGAAGAGGACGTCGGCCAGAAGGCTTCCGAAGCCGAACGTCGCCGCCTTGAGGAATTTCCCGGCCGGGAGATAGATGGCGCTCGAACCGGGGACCTTTTGGCGGGGCACGGTGTCGAGCCGGAGCTTGAGGCCCGAGGCGGCCAGGAGGGCCAGGGCGGCCGCTGCGAGGAGGGGCTTGGATGTTCTCATCCCTCAGATGAAATCCCGGCGGCGGAAAACGAGAACGGCCAGGGCGAGGACGAAACCTGTGTAGACAAGGGCGTAAAGCGGCGCGTACACGTAGAACGAGCTAGGAACGGTCAGGCCGTGGACGAACTCGGTCTTGAGGTTGAAATTCTCGAGGTCGGGAAGGACGGCATAGACGGCCCGGAGGGCGGTCCGGCCCCATCCCGGCGGGGTCTTCTGGATGAGCGTTTCCAAGCTCCAGGAGAAATGGCCGATGAGGAAGAAGCTCAGGGCGTAGAGCGAGCTCAGGATCGGCGTCGAGAACGAGGAGAAGAGAATGGCCACGGCCGTGAGCAGGCCCAGCTCGAGGAAGATGAAGAGGATCGGGATGAGGAGCCGGAATTCCCAGGCCAGGGTGTGGGCGAAGACGAGGACGAGGAAAATGGCGCTCATGGCCGCGGTCATGACGGCCAGGGTCAGGAGGAGGCCGAAGTACTTTCCGAGGAGGAACTCGGACCGCCGGATGGGCTTGGAAATCAGGGTGAAAATCGTCCGCTTGTCGATCTCCTTGTAGACCAGTCCGGTGCCGATGAGGATGGCCATCAGGGCGCCGAACAGGGAGATCGAGGCCAGGCCGACGTCCTTGACGACCTTGGCCCGGTCGCCGACGGTCAGGAGGGCCAGGACGCGGGACAGGACGATGGCCAAGGCGGCGAAGAAGAGAAGCAGGTAAAGAACCCGGTCGCGGACGGCCTCCTTGAACGTGTTCCGGGCGATGACGGCGATGGTCATGGATTTTTCACGGCTTCGACGAAGATGTCTTCCAAGGTTTGGACCCGGGGGATGAGGGCGTGGATCGTGCCTTTCCTCTCCCGGACGAGGTCCAGGACGGACTCGAGGCCGACGTCGTCGAAGACCTTGAGGAGGATCCGCCCGCCCTGGGCCGACAGGCTCCGGCCGAGGCCGGCGACCTCGGCCGGATCGATTCCCGAGACCGTCAGCTCGGTGAAGAGGATGTTCTCGGAGACGAGATCGGCCAGGCGGCCCTGCCTGTGGATCCGGCCGCCGATGAGGATCGCCACCCGGTCGCAGATCATTTCGATGTCTTGGAGGATGTGGGAGGTGAACAGGACGGTTTTTCCGTCCTCCTTGAGGGTGAGGATGATGTCCCGGATTTCCTTGCGGCCGAGCGGGTCGAGGCCGCCCAGGGGCTCGTCGAGAATCAGGAACGACGGATCGTTGACCAGGGCCTGGGCCAGGCCGATCCGCTGGAGCATCCCCCGCGAAAATTTCCGGAGCTGAAGCCCGGCGGCCTTCTCCATGCCGACCAGGCCGAGGAGACGGGCGGCCCTCTCCCGCCGCTCGGACTTCGGCAGGCCGAAAAGCTGGGCGTAGAAATCGAGAAACTCGGCCGCCGTCAGATAGTCGTAGAAATAGGGATTCTCGGGCAAGAACCCGAGGCCGGCTTTGGCCCGGGTCTCGAGATGGGGACGGCCGCCGATCCGGATCGTCCCCCCGTCGGGGAAGAGGAGCCCGAGGACGCACTTGATCGTCGACGTCTTGCCGGCCCCGTTCGGGCCGAGATATCCGAAAATTTCGCCCTCGCCGACGGAAAAGGAGATCCCTTTCAGGACCTCCCGGGATCGGAGGAGAAACCCTTGCCGGAACGCCTTCCGGACATCGCGGAGCTCGAGAATGTCGGCCATGGGCTTTCCGGAATTATATCGGCTTGGCCTCCCCGTTTCAATCGGGCCCGGCGGCTCCCCCCTCGACCCCCTCTCGGGGTGAGGGAAAGCGGAGGAAATTCACCGGGACAATGACCGGTGGCGGGGATTGTCTCGGCGGCCGGGGCGGCCGATGATGGACCCAGCCAAGGCAACGCCAAGGTTGCGAAAAGGGAGACGGGCTGAGGAGCCCTCTCCGGACCCTCCTTTCAAGGACTCCCCCGCGCCGAACCCGGCCGGGGGAGTCCTTTGTCTCCTCGGCCCGGGGCGAAGGCCAAACCTGTCCGAGAAAGTGAGGCCGGGCGGCCCGGCCTTCCCGGCCCCCGTTGGAGGGGGCTGCCCATCCAAGTTGACTCGCTCCTCGACCTGCGCTATCACTAAGGACGTCGAACAGAGGAGGTTCCCATGACCCTGAGACGACGGTTGGGTTTGCTGCTCATCGCGGCCGGATTGTCCGCCGCCTGCGTTCCCGTTCCCTTCCCGGGCCCGGAGACGGCTCCCGGCGGCCCGGACAGGGCGGACGAGCTGGCCGCCGACCGGCCGGGATATGCCGGGGCCGACCGGCGCGGAGCCGTCTTCGAGCTGTCCGCAGAGCTCGAACGACGGGCGGCTTACCTCGCGGAATCCAGCTTCCATCACTTTCGAGGCTGGAACAACGCCTTCACCGACCAGGAGCAGGCCATCCTTTTCAGCTCGGAGGCCTTCGCCGCTTCCTGCCGCCTCTTCCACCGGCTGGCCGAAACGGCTTCGGACTATTACCATCGGACGTACCGGCGGACGAATTTGTACAGCGCCTTCCTTTATCTCGCCCGGAGTTTCCGGGCTTTGGAGGACGAGATGAGGAAGGGCGGGCTTCGGCCCTTTGAGCTCCAGGAAAGTCGCCGCCTCTTGGACCGCATCGAACGGGAATTCCGGAACTGGCCGGACGCGGACAACCTGGCCTATCTCGATGACAAGTACGTCAAGGGGCGGGACGCGGCCGTCTACCTCATCGTCCGGGAAGGGGCCGGGACGTATTCCCGCCGTCCCTTCAAGAACCTGGAAAGCCTGTTCAAGTACAATTACGACCGCAAGCGCGGCGGGAATCCGTGGGACCATTTCGTCGAGGTCGAGGAGCGGACCTTGGCCAAGATGCGGACGGGTCGGATGATCGAGTTGTCTTTCGAGGGCCTGATGATCGTCGAGCCGGGCGAAAGGCGGAACCGACCCGTCTACCTCATCGAAAAAGGGAAGAGGCGCGGCCTGACGAGGCCCGAGATCGTCAACCGGTACGGCGGTTGGGGGAACGTCTTCGAAGTCCCCCGGGAAGTCATCGAGGCCTATCCCGAGGGCCCCCCGATCGACGCGCCGGCCTCCGGCCATATCAAGAAATAGGGGAGGAGGAAGTGCGGGCTGTTGTCAGCAAAAGGGGGGTTGATGATGGGAACCAAAAAGGTGGGGGCTTTCTCCAGCCCGCGCAAGAAAGCCAAGGGCATTATAAGGCCCGATTTTTCGAAATGCAAGCTTTTTTTTATTTTTTTGTCCGGGCAATAAAAGGAGTTAGGGATGAATGAGAAGAAAATCGATATCAAGGTCGACGAGGCCGTGGCCGTGGGACAGTACACGAACGTGGCCGCGATCCGGCATTCCCGGGAGGAGTTCCTATTCGATTTCGCCTTCATCTTTCCCGACGGGCCGGCCGGCAAGCTCGTCGCCCGGCTCATCCTCAGCCCGGCCCATGCCAAGCGCTTTCTCGAGGCCTTGAACTCGAACGTCCAGCGGTACGAATCGAGCTTCGGCGAGATCCCTCCGGCCGAAGCCCCGCCGACGGTCGGGTTCGTCCATTGAGCGGCCATTGGGCGGGTTGACTTTGATTTGAGGTTCGGATTAGAGTAACGCCGGAACCTGAGCGACCGAATCAAATCTTCGGGAGGTGCGCGACCATGGCCTACGAATTCAAAAACTCGAGAAGTGCCGTTTATTACCTCCACTCCAAGAGCGTCACCCTCAAGGGAGGACGCCAACAGGTCATTTATTTCTTCGCCCGCGAGGTCAAGCCGGGCGCCCTCGAAGCCGTGCCCGCCGGATACACGGTCGTCGAAACGGCCAAGACGGGCATGCCGATTCTCAAGAAAGCCTGAACGTCCCTCCTCCGCGCCGCCGGTTTTATTTTTGACTCTCCTCGGCCGGCCGGCTATACTCGAATCATGCCTTCCCCTGGCCCGACCGCGGCCGTCGCCGGAGGGCTGATCCTCGTCTTGGCCTTCGGCCTCGCCGCCTGCCGCGGTTCGGAGCGTGGAGCCGCCTCCCGGGACGGCGAAACGCCCATGATCGCCGTCATCCCGAAAGGGATGACCCATGAATTCTGGAAAGCCATCCACGCCGGAGCCGAGGGGGCGGCCCGGGAGTTCGGGGTGAACATCCTCTGGAAGGGCCCCCAGAAAGAGGACGACCGGGCCCAACAGATCACCGTCGTCGAGGACGTCATCAACCGGGGCGTGGCCGGCATTGTCCTCGCCCCGCTCGACGACCGGGCCCTCGTCCGCCCGGTCCAAGAAGCGATGAGGGACGAAATCCCGGTCATTGTCATCGACTCGGGCCTCCAAGGCGGGGATTACGTGAGCTTCGTCGCGACCGACAATCGCCTCGGCGGCGTCCTGGGGGCCCGCCGCCTGGGCGACCTGCTGGGCGGAAAAGGACGGATCTTCCTCATCCGCTACCAGGTGGGCTCGGCCTCGACGATGGAGCGCGAGCGCGGATTTCTCGAGACCGTCAAGGCGGAGTTCCCCGGTCTCGTCCTCCTCGTCCAGGATCAATACGCCGGCTCGACGACCGAGACGGCCTACCAGCTCGCCGAAAACCTTCTCGGCCGCTTCCCCGACGTCGAGGGGATCTTCTGCCCCAACGAATCGAGCACCTTCGGAACGCTCCGGGCCCTCCAGGAGTCCAAGCTCGCCGGCCGGGTGAAATTCGTCGGTTTCGACAGTTCGCCGAAGCTCGTCCAAGCCCTTCGAGATGGGCATCTCCAAGGCCTCGTCCTCCAGAACCCGGTCATGATGGGGTATCTCGGCGTCAAAATGATGGTCCAGCACCTTCGCGGCGAGGAGATCCCGCCCCTGGTCGACACGGGTGTCGCCGTGGCCACCCCCGAGAACATGGATACGGACGAAATCAGGATCCTCCTCTCCCCCGACCTCTCGATCCTCGAACGATGACCCGTCCCGCCGCCCCGGTCTGGGCCCTCGAGATGCGGGCCGTCAGCAAGCGCTTCGGGGCGACGGCCGCCTTGGACAAGGTCGATTTCGAGCTGAGTCCCGGCGAGGTCCACGCCCTCCTCGGGGAAAATGGGGCCGGAAAAAGCACCTTGATGAAAGTCCTGAGCGGGGCCGTCCGCCCCGACGAAGGCGAGATGAGGCTCGACGGACGCCCCTTCGACCCCGCCGGACCCCTCGAGGGGAGGCGCCGCGGGGTCTCGATGATTTATCAGGAACTCACTCTCGCCCCTCATCTCACGGTCGAGGAGAACATCCTTCTCGGAAGGGAAGAGCATCGGGCCGGATTTCTCCGCCGCCGCGAAGCCCGTCGGCGCATCGCCGAGGCCCTGGCC
>VGJF01000029.1 GCA_016867585.1 Candidatus Aminicenantota bacterium
ACTACCAATCGCCCGAGACGTTCTGGCTGGCGTCCCATCCCGCCAACGCCGCGCTCCTTCCGGTCAAGTCCGAGCATTTTGTCCTGGGCGGGGAGCATGATTTTGGCGGGGCGCTCCGCGTCAGGGCTGAGGCGTTCGCCAAGACCTACCGGAACTATCCCGTCGACCCGTCGAACCCGCACCTGACCCTGGCCAACCTGGGCGGGAGCATCGTCCCGACCTTTTTCGGCTCGAAGCTCGAGAGCGCCGGGAAGGGCTACGCCCGGGGGTTTGAGGTTTCGGCCGAAAAGCCGCTCCTCCGCCGGCTGTCCTGGCTCCTGGCCTATTCCTATTCCGTCGTCAAGTACCAGGCCCTGGACGGCGTCCTGAGGAACGGCGACTTCGATTTCCGCCACAGCCTGAACGTCGTCGCCCTGTACCGCGTCTCGTCAAGCTGGGAAGCGGGCTTCAAATGGCGTTTCGCCGGAGGCCAGCCTTACACGCCGTTCGACATGCAGCTGTCCGTCCTCCGGGACAACAGCTATTTCGACATGGCCAAGATCAACACCCTCCGTTATCCGGCCTATCACAGGCTCGACCTCCGGGTCGAGAAATCGTTCGCCTTCAAGAAATGGCGCCTGAGCGGCTACCTCGACGTCCAGAACGTCTACAACCGCAAGAACGTCTATTACAAGTACTGGGACGACGGCCGGGAGCACACCGTCCATTTCCTCCCCATCGTCCCCTTCATCGGCCTCCAGGCCTCGTTCTGAATGGACACGCCGAGGGTTCACTCCGTGACGCCGCGCGACGGAATGCGGCTGTGGGTGAAGTTCGTCAACGGGGTCGAAAAAGTATACGATTGTCATCAGCTCATGAATCGAGAAGCGTTTCAGAAGCTGAATGACAAATCGTTCTTTTGGTCGGTCAAGGTCGATCCGGGCGGCTATGGGATTTCTTGGAATGATGATATCGACTTGAGCGAATATGAATTATGGACGAACGGGAAAGAATCGACATTAGCTCAACAGAATTTTTGACATGAAGGGAACGCATCTTTCTTGGTTTTCGAGAAACGTTTTCTCTCGCGTTTATCCGAGCGAAAGATAGATCTCCTTCCGGTGGCCGATGCGGATGATCAGGATGACGAGCCGCCGCTCTTCCCTCCGGAAAACGACGCGATAGCTCCCGGCTCGCAGACGATAAATAGCTTCCTCGGCCGATAATTTCTTGATGTTGTTCTTCAGCGCTTCCGGATTTTCGGCGAGGATGAGAAGCTTCTCCTTGATGATTCTTTGGTGAGCCCGGTCGATCCTTTTCAGGTCGTCTCTGGCCTTCCCCAAGAATTCGAGCTTGTACACGCTCAGAGGTCCAGCTCTTTCCAGACGCGGTCGGCGTCAAGGAGTCTATCGCGGCCCTTTTCGAGGTCCTTCAGACGTTTACGGGCAACTTTCAAGTCGAGAAGGTCGAAATAGAGCGCTAACGCCTTCTCGATGATGTGACTCTTCTTCTCGCCGAGCTCCTCGGCCACGGCTTCCAGTTCCTTGGAAATGTCCTCGTCAAGCGTGATGTTGTAGCGGGTCTGCATCGCCTTGTCCTCCGGCCAGGGATGCGCTTATTATACACATATATTGTGTATGACACAAATCCTTTTCGCGTCTTTCCGTCCACCTGGATGGACGCTTGGCCGAGCGGCATTTTCTCATCGGTCTTTCGTCGATCGGCGTCGAGCGATATCGCTCCGGGTGAATTGACACTCCGGGAAAGGCGGGGATATAGTGGCGGCGGGACGACAATCCATGCCGACGGCCCGCGAAATCCGCCTTCCCGTTCCCCATCCCCGCTTTCGGGCCCACCGCGAAGGGTCCGGCAGGGCGCCGACGCACCCGGGGACCGCGGTCCGGATCGGCGAAGAGTTGTTCGAGGTCGTTTCCTCGCTGAACGCCGGCGGCGAGTGGGTCTACCGTTTGGAGCCGTGGACGGGGGATCACACCATCCGGGTTTACGTCGAGTGGGGGGCGGAGGCGGAGAGGAAATTCCTCGATGAAACCCGGGCCGAAAAGACCCGGGGCCGGAAAACCGCCCTTGCCGGCGCGGCCCAGCGCCTTCTCGGATTTCTTCCGGCGAAATTCCAGGAGCGCCTCGCCTCATCGCTCGAGTTCGACCCCGTCCGGGCGACTTTTTTCTCCGCCGTGCTGGAGATCCTGGCCTCCCTGCTCCCGGCAGTGTTTTTCGGCCTGCAGTTCCTTGGGGCGGGAGGAAAATTCAGTTGATCGATGAGCTCGCCAAAGGAAAGGCGATGGAGAAGATTCTGCGGCAATAGGGGAGACCGCGCCGCCGAGCTATTCCGGCCCGGCCGTCGTGTCGGCCTTGTCCTCTTCCCCGTCCTCTTCCTCGGGGGGCTTGGCCCAGTAGAGGATCCGGCCGCAGGCCTCGCAGGTGATGATCTCCTTCATGGCCATGAGGTCGTCGAGCATCTGGGGCCGGACGCGCAGCTGGCAGATCGAGCAGAAGTCGTCCGTCACCGGGGACATGGCCACGCCGGCCATCTTCCTGGAAATCCGGAGATAGAGCCGGGCCTGGTCGGGGGGGATCGTCGGGAGAACGGCCGCCCTCTCCTTGAGGAGGACGTCCCGCCGGGCCTCGAGCTCCTTCTGCTCCGCCTGGATTGTCGTCCGCTCCTCCCGAAGCCGGGTTTCCTCGACGGTCTGCTTCTCCTGGGCGGTCTTGATGTCCTTTTCGATGTCGTCGGCCGAGATCATTTCCTGAAGGATGACTTCTTCGATCCCGTCGACTTTGCCGCTCGCGTCCTCGATCTCCTTGAGAAGGGCGCTGTATTCCTTGTTCGTCTTGACGTCGTTCAGCTGGCGCCGGAATTTGGCGGCCTGCTCCTTGAAGGCTTTGACCTCGCTTTCGAGCCCGCGGCGCTTTTTCTGGTTGGCGGCCAGCTTGTCCTTGGCCTCGGCGACGATCTCGGCCGTCCGGCGGATCGCCTGGTCGATGGCGTCGAGCTTGGCCGGAACGGCCTCGAGGAGGGAGTTTATCGTCTGGATGTCTCGATCGACATGCTGGAGCTGGATCAACCTGCTAAACGCGATTTCCACATCGGATCCTTCATCGCAGATGGGCCTACCAGGATTCGAACCTGGGACCAACCGGTTATGAGCCGGGAGCTCTACCGCTGAGCTATAGGCCCAGGATGCTCTTTTATATCATAGAACGGGGACGGGCACAACCCGCCTTTGACGGCGTTCGGCGGAGGGTGGGGCGTCAGAATCCGTTGGTGAAGGAGCGGAGCTTTTTCGACCGGCTGGGGTGCTTGAGCTTTCGGAGGGCCTTGGCCTCGATCTGCCGGATGCGCTCTCGAGTGACCTTGAACTGCTGGCCGACCTCCTCGAGGGTGTGCTCGTTCCCGTCGCCGAGGCCGAAGCGCATTTTGAGGACTTTGGCCTCCCGCTCGGTCAGGCTTTTCAGGGCTTCCTCGATCTGCTCCCGGAGGTTGATGTGAATGACCGTGTCCGGGGGGGAGGGCATGACCTTGTCTTCGATGAAATCCCCGAGATGGCTGTCCTCCTCCTCGCCGATCGGCGTCTCGAGCGAGATGGGCTCCTGGGCGATCTTGATGATCTTCCGGACCTTGGAGACCGGCATGTCCATTTTCTTGGCGATCTCCTCGCACGACGGCTCCCGGCCGATTTCCTGGACGAGATGGCGGCTGACCCGGATGAGCTTGTTGATCGTCTCGATCATGTGGACGGGGATGCGGATCGTCCGGGCCTGGTCGGCGATGGCCCGGGTGATGGCCTGGCGGATCCACCAGGTCGCGTAGGTCGAGAATTTGTACCCCCGCCGGTATTCGAACTTGTCGACGGCCTTCATCAGGCCCATGTTCCCTTCCTGGATGAGGTCCAGGAACTGGAGGCCGCGGTTCGAGTATTTCTTGGCGATCGAGACGACGAGGCGGAGGTTGGCCGCGACGAGCTCCTTCTTGGCCTGGTCGCTGATCTTCTTGCCGGTCGTGATCGCCCGGATGGTCTTCCGGAGGTTGGGCGGGTCGAGGCCGATTTCCTTCTGGATGGCCCGGAACCGCTTCTGGATGTCCTTGATCTGGAGTTTCAGCTCCTCGGCGTCCGTTTTCTTGCGGGCCTTGGCCAAGGCCGTCTCGAGATCTTCCCGGCGCTCCTCGAGCTTGTTGATGAGGTGGAGCCGCTCGCGGAGAAGCTCGATGATCCGCTCTTTCTGGGTCGAGCGGAGGTTGAGGCCGCGGATCTGCTCGCTCATCTGGACGATGATCCGGCTGCGGGTCATCGTCTTCTTCTTGGTCGGGGGGATCCTGTCCAGCTTGCGGCTGAGGTTCTTGATGCCTTTGATCTTCCCGAGGACCTGCCTCTTCTTGTCCTCGAGCTTGCCGTCGGCGATGTCGTCCTCGGTGATTTCGAAGACCTCGGTCAGGATCATCGGGTTGTCCTTGATCCTGTCCTCGAGGCCGAGGACGCCGTTGAGGACGATCCGGGTCTTGGAGAGGGCCTTAACGATCGATTTCTCGCCCCGTTCGATCTCCCGGGCGATGGCGATTTCCCCCTCCCGGGTGAGGAGGGAAATGTTG
The DNA here is from genome assembly GCA_016867585.1 of Candidatus Aminicenantota bacterium. GTDB lineage: Bacteria > Acidobacteriota > Aminicenantia > Aminicenantales > UBA4085 > JAAZPG01. The sequence goes on from VGJF01000029.1 coordinate 4,586, forward strand.
CCCATCTCCCGGAGATAGAGCTTGACCGGGTCGGTCGTCCGTTCCAGTCCCTGGATCGAGACGGCCTCGTTCTTGCGCCGCCGGGGAGCGAGTTCGTTCCCTTTGGCGTCGAGGATCCTGATTCCGTAATCGTCCATCGAGCTCAGGAATTCGTCGAAGTGCTCGCCCGAGTCGACCTCGTCCTGAAAAGTCTTGTCGATGTCCTCGAAGAGGAGATATCCCTGCTTGCGGCCCTTGGAAATAAGCTCGGAGATCTCGTCTTTATGGAGTTTGTGTTCCGCCGACACGTCGCGCTCCTTGGCCGGTCGTTTGTCCTCTCTGTCTCTTACCATCCCGGACGGCCGTTCGTTTCACGGCTCTCCTCCGCCCTCTGCCTTCCTTCCGGACAGGGCCAGGATTCTCAGGATGAGGGCCTGCTTCCGGGAGAGGAGGGACTCGACCTTGCCCCGCTCTCCGTTTCTTTCCTCCCTGGCGATCTCGCCCTGGAGCCGGCGCAGTTCGGCCTCCCGGCACGAAATCTCCAAGGCGCAAAGGCAGTCCCTTGCCTCCTCGGCCGAGGCCGGCCCGGCTTTCTCGATGAGCGCTTCCGATAGCTCCCGGGAAAGGGGAGGTCCGATCGCCTTCTGCATCTCGGGATAAGGGATGTCCTTCTTTTTTCTGAACGAATCGATAATTATCCTCCAAATCGGCTCGCTTTTCAAGCCCTGGAGGTCGCTTTCCGGGAATTCGGCCAGGATTTCGCCCTTGAGGCCCGGGTCCTCAAAAAGGATCTGGAGGAGCCTTTTTTCGGCCGGGAGAAACCCGGCCGGGACGGCCGCCTTCGGGGACGAGGCCGACGGCCGGGACAGGCCTCGGAGGACGGATTCCTCGACCTTCAGCTCCTCCGCCGTCCGGCGGAGGTACTCGGACCGGACGACGGCGTCGGGAATGGCCTCGAGGACGGCCAGGATCGAGCGGAGGACCTTGGTCTTGACCTCGGGGACGTCCATCCGCTTTCCCTCGACCGAAACGTCGATCAGGTACTGGAGGGCCGGGACGGCTTTGCCGAGAAGGCCGGCGTAGGCATCCCGGCCGTGTTTCCGGAGGAAGCCGTCGGGGTCCAGTCCGCCGGGAAGGATGAGGACGCCGGCCTCCATCCCTTTTTCGAAGCAGACGGGCATGGCCCGGAAGGCCGCCGTCCGCCCGGCCGGGTCGCCGTCGTAGTTGACGATGACCCTCGGCGCGAAGCGGAGGGCCTGCCCGACCTGATGGGGGGTCAGGGCCGTCCCCAAGGAGGCGGCGACGTTCTTGAAGCCCGCCTGATAGAGCGACAGGAAGTCCGTATACCCTTCGACGAGGATGAACTCGCCCGCCGCCCGGATCGCCTCTTTGGTCGCGTTCAGTCCGTAGAGGATCCGGCCCTTCGTGTAAACGGGCGTGTCGGGGGAGTTCAGATACTTGGGCTCCTGGTCGAAGAGCGTCCGCCCGCCGAAGCCGACCGGCTTGCCCGTCAGGCTGAAAATCGGGAAGATGACCCTCCCGCGGAACCGGTCATAGAACTCGCCCGGCTTCCGGCCGGGGAGGACGAGCCCCGCCTTCTCGAGCAGGCCCTCGGAGACGCCCTTGGCCTTGAAATACTCCCCCAGGGCGTTCCAGGCGTTGGGGGCATAGCCGAGCTTGAACTCCTCGATGACGGCTTCCGAGAGGCCCCGCTTCTTGAGGTAGTCCGAGGCCGCCTTTCCCTCGGCCGTCGAGACGAGGCTTCTCCGGAAAAAAGCCAGGGCCGATTCGTTGAGCTTCTGAACCTGTTCCTCGAGCTTCAGGGCCTGGGGGGAAAGCCCCCGGCGGGGAAGGGGGATGTTGTAGCGCTCGGCGAGGTGGCGGAGGGCTTCCGGGAAGCCCAGGTTCTCCTTCTCCATGACCAGGGAGAAGACGTCCCCGCCGACCCCGCAGCCGAAGCAGTGATAGAGCTGTTTTTCGGCGTCGACGGTGAAGGAGGGCGTTTTCTCGGCATGAAACGGGCAGAGACCGACGTACTTGCGCCCCCGCTGCCGGAGGGTCGTGTATTGGCCGGCGATTTCGACGATGTTCGCCGCCCCACGGACCTGGTCGATCGTTTCCATGTATGGGGTGGGCCGTTCTTTCAGGGATATCGCAAATTTCTAGGAATATAGGTTCCGTCGACCGCTTTGTCAAGCCCCCGCTCGGAGCTCGGAGATTCGGCCTTCGCCCTCGGGCCGCCCTCGAAGGCTAGAGGTGATTGATGAGGGAGGCGAGATAGGCGGCGCCGAAGCCGTTGTCGATGTTGACGACGGCCACTCCTCCGGGGCAGGAGTTCAGCATGGCCAGGAGGGCGGCCACGCCCTTGAAGCTCGCCCCGTAGCCGACGCTCGTCGGGACGGCGATGATCGGCACGGTGAAGAGGCCGGCCACGACGCTGGGGAGGGCGCCCTCCATCCCGGCGACGGTGATGATGACCCGTCCGTCCCTGATTTTGCCGTACTCGCCGAGGAGGCGGTGGAGGCCGGCCACCCCGACATCGTAGACGCGCTCGACTTCGTTGCCCAGGATTTCGCAGGTGACGAAGGCTTCCTCGGCCACGGGGATGTCCGACGTCCCGGCGGTCAGGACGAAAATCTTGCCCTTGCCCGCAGGAGAGGGCTTTTGCCGCAGGGAGACGATCCGGCCGAGGGGATTATAGGCGACTTTGGGGATGGCCCGGCGGATTTTCCGGTATGTCCCCTCGGCGACGCGGGTGACGAGGAGGTTCCCCCCCCTTCGGACGATCGCCCGGGCGATTTTGAGGATTTGCTCGTCCGTCTTCCCGAGGCCGTAAATGATTTCCGGAAATCCCTTGCGGATTTCCCGGTGGTGGTCGACCTTGGCGAAACCGAGGTCTTCGTAGGGATAGTCCCGGAGGAGGCGAAGGGCCCGGTCCGGGGCCATTTCCCCCCGATGGACCTTGCCCAGGATGTCTTCGATCTGCGATTTCACCCCCCGATTCTAACAAAAAAACGGGGGATGTGATACCCTTCGCGCCGAACGGACAAGAAACGGATATGCTAGAATAGGTCATCCCGGAATGATGAGTGCGAGTCGAACCTTGAGGAAGGCCGTCGATATCGAGGGCTTCGGCGTCCATTCGGGCAAGCCCGTTCGCCTTCGGATGCGGCCGTCCGGGGAGGGAAAGATCGTCTTCCGGAGGACCGACCTCGGAGGCGCGGAACTGATTCCGGCTCCGGAGCTGGCGGAGACGCCTTCAAGCACCGTTCTCCAGGGCGGGCATTTTCGGATCGGGACGGTCGAGCATCTTCTGGCCTCCCTTTGGGCGGCCGGGGTCGGAAGCTGCCTCATCGAGCTTGACGCCGAGGAAGTCCCGGTTCTCGACGGCAGCGCCCTCCCCTTCGTCCGGGCCCTGGAAACGGCGGGGACGGAGGAGCTGGCGATGCCCCGGACCGCCCGGCGGATCGCCGAGGGCTTCACGGTCTCCGACGGGGACGCCTGGGTCAAGTTCGAGCCCTCCGCCGGGGACGGGCCGGAGAGCTTGACGCTTTCCTATACGATTGTCTATGACCATCCGAAAATCGGCCGTCAAAGCCGCGAGGTCGACTTGACCTGGCCGGAATTCGCCCGGGAAATCGCCCCGGCCCGGACCTTCGGCTTCCTCAAGGACGTCGAGCGGCTCCGGCGCCTGGGCTTGGCCCTGGGGTCGTCTTATGGGAACACGGTCGTCCTTTCGGAGGCGGACGTCGTCAACCCTCCGCTCCGCTTCCCGGACGAGTTCGTCCGCCACAAACTCCTCGACCTTGCGGGCGACCTGGCCCTGCTCGGCCGGCCGCTCATCGGGCGGGTCTCCGCCCACAAAGCCGGCCACCGCCTCCACCTCGAGGCCCTCCGCCGCCTGATAAGATGGGGGACACATTAGTGTGTCCCCGGCTTTTTGGTATGATGAGCGTCCCGAAGGAGCACCGGTCATGAAGCGAGTCCTCGTTTGCGGCGCCGGCGGATTCATCGGCAGCCATCTCGTCAAGCGCCTCAAGGCCGAGGGAGCCTGGGTCCGCGGCGCCGACCTCAAGGTTCCCGAATTCTCCCCCAGCCCGGCCGATGATTTCCGCCTTCTCGACCTCCGCGAGGAGGCGAATTGCCGGGCGGCTGTGGAGATCCCCGGCGGCGGATCTTTCGACGAGGTCTTCCAGCTGGCCGCCGACATGGGAGGCATGGGCTTCATTCAGGCCGCCGAATGCGAAATCATGAGGAACAGCGCCCTCATCAATATCCATATGTCCCAGGCCGCCGCGAGGCGAGGCGTCCGGCGGTACTTTTTCTCCTCCTCGGCCTGCGTCTATCGGGACATGACGGCCGAAGAGCCCGAGCTCTCCGAAAGCGACGCCTATCCGGCCCTGCCCGACAACGAATACGGCTGGGAAAAGCTCTATGCCGAGCGCCTGGCCATGGCCTTCGGCCGCCGCCATGGGATGGCCGTCCGGCTGGCCCGTTTTCAGAACTGCTACGGCCCCGAGGGGACATGGCGGGGCGGGAGGGAGAAGGCCCCCGCCGCCCTTTGCCGGAAGGTCGCCGAGGCCGAAGACGGGGGGACGATCGAGGTCTGGGGCGACGGAAAGGCCACGAGGGCCTTCACCTACATCGACGATCTCGTCGACGGGATCATCCTCCTCATGGCCTCGAGCCTCGAGAACGGGGTCAACATCGGCCGGCGCGAGTATGTCTCGGTCGACGAGCTGGCCCGGACGATCGTCGCCGTCTCCGGAAAATCGGTCCGCCTCGAGCACGTCTCCGGGCCCGTCGGCGTCAAGGCCCGCAATTTCCGAAACGACCGCATCTCGTCGATCGGCTGGACGTCGAAATTCTCGCTTCGGGACGGCCTCGCCCGGACATATCCCTGGATCGCGGCCCAGGTCGAAGCGGCCCGGCGGACTTGAATGAGGCCCTCCCTCGAGACATTCCGGAGCGAGCCCGGTCTCTCGGCCGCCGAACTGGCCGGCCTCTGGGCCGAATCCGGCCCGGCCGCGTCCGCCCCCGTATTGGCCTCCTTCCTGAAATCCGCCGCCGGCCTGGCCCGAAAGGCCGGATGGGCCGACCGGCTGGAGCTGGCCCGGGTCATCCACTCCCTGGGCACGGCTCTGCGGGCCGGCCGTCTTTTCCGCCGAGCCTCCTGGACGGCCTTCCGCCGCCGCTTTCTGAGCTCGATCACTCCCGCGGAGCGGGCCGGCCTCGAGGCCTGCGGGCTTCTCCCTCCGGCCGATTTCCGGGCCTGGGCCCGGGCTCTCCGGGAGTCGGCCTTCGATACGGTCGGGAGGACGATCGTCTTCGGAGGCCGGCGCCGGCTATCCCATCCCCGGAACTGTCTCCGCTCGGATGAGATCGTCTGGGGGAGGGCTTCGGCCCGCCTCGACCTCGGCGGAGGATGGACGGACACGCCCCCTTACTCCCTCGAGTGCGGGGGGTGCGTCATCAACGCCGCCGTGACCCTCAACGGCCAGCCCCCCATCCAAGTCTATGCCCGAGTCACCTCCCGCCTCGACATCCGGATCAACTCGATCGACCACGGGGCCGACCTCCGGATCCGGGAGCTCGACGAGCTGCTGGACTACAAGGATCCGGCCAGCCGGTTCGGGCTGGCCAAGGCGGCGCTGGCCTTGTCGGGGTTTTCTCCGGCCCACGCCCGCTGGCCGGCCGGCGTCCGGACCCTGTCCGCCATGCTGGACCGCTTCGGCGGCGGCCTCGAGCTGACGACCCTGGCCGCGATCCCCAGCGGAAGCGGGCTGGGCACCTCGAGCATCATGGGGGCCGTTCTCGCGGCCGTCATTTCCCGGATGACGGGCCGGGCCCTCGCCCCGGACGAGCTCTTCAACAGGGTCCTCCAGCTCGAGCAGGAGCTCACGACCGGCGGCGGCTGGCAGGATCAAATCGGCGGCGTACTGCCGGGAGTCAAGATGATCACGACGAAGGCGGGTCTCGTGCCCGACCCCTTGGTCCACTACGTCCCGGCCGACCTCCTTGACCCGGGCCGCAACGGGGGGACGACGCTCCTTTACTACACCGGCCTCCGCCGTCTGGCCAAGAACATCCTCCGCTCCGTCGTCGGCCGTTATCTCGACCGGGACAAGGCGACGGTCGAGACTCTCCGCCGGCTGCACGCTTTTCCGCCCCAAATGGTCGACGCCATGTCGCGCAAGGACCACCGCCGATTCGGCGAACTCATCGACGTCGCCTGGAACCTCAACAAGCGCATCGATCCGGACTCGACGACCCCGGAGATCGAGGCCGTCCTCGGCCGGATTCGGAGGCACATCTGGGGGGCCAAGCTCCTCGGCGCGGGCGGCGGGGGATTTCTCCTCGTCGTCTGCAAGTCGGCCGGCGACGCGGCGGCCGTCCGCCGCCTTCTCTCGGTCCGGCCCCCGAATCCCCGGGCCCGCTTTTTCGACTACGAGGTCGACGACCGCGGCCTGACGGTCACCGTCTGCTGACCTTCAATCGCCCTGTATTTGGCGAATCCGGCCGGCGCCCTTGCCGAAGAGGCCGGATTCGGGTAAAATACGGCCCACTCCGGATTCGGGAGCTCAAGATGAAGGACGACAAATCCAAGAAAGACGAGTACCAGAAGACGCTGGCGGCTTATGCCGAGGCCATGAAGGAGTTCCGCAAAGGAAAGCCCGAGAGGGCGGCCGAGGCCTTCCGCTCCTTCCTCGAGAAGTTTCCGTCCGAAAAGGAATTCGTCGATCGGGCCAAAACCTATCTCGAAATCGCCTCCTCGCGCCTCCAAGGCTCGAAAGAGGCCGGGCCGCCGAAAACGGTCGAGGAGTTCCGCCTGGCCGCCGTCGTCATGCTGAACGAAGGCCGCAATGAAGAGGCGCTCGCCCTGTGCCAGAAGGGATTGAAACTGAGCCCCGACGACGCCAAGCTCCATTTCCTGAGCGCCCAGGCCCTCTGCCGGTCCGGCCAACTCGACAACGCTCTCGAAGCCTTGCACAAGGCCTTACAGATCGACAAATCCCTCCGGATTCTGGCCCAGAATGAAGCGGCGTTCGAAGCCGTCCGGGACGATAAAAAGTTCAATCTTCTGACCCGTCCCGGATGACTTTCCGATTGAACGATCACGTCCCGACGGCGGGCTCGGCCGTCCGGGCCGGCCCCGGGAGAAGATAGGGGGGCGCCATGTGCGGGATCATCGGCTATCTCGGGCCCAAGAGCGTCGTTCCGCTCCTTGTCGAAGGGCTGAAAAAGCTCGAATACAGGGGCTATGACTCGGCCGGCGTGGCCGTCGTCGACGGGGACGAGGTCCGGGTCCGGCGGGTCCTCGGAAAGATCGCCGTCCTCGAGGATTCGCTCCGGGCCGAGCCCCTCGGGGGCGCCTTCGGCCTCGGCCACACCCGGTGGGCCACCCACGGCCGGCCCAACGAGCGGAACGCCCATCCCCACATCGACTGCCGCGGCGAAATCGTCATCGTCCACAACGGCATTATCGAAAATTACCTGGCCCTCAAAGGTCGGCTCCGGGAGGAAGGCCATGACTTCCGGACGGAGACCGACACCGAGGTCATCGCCCACCTCATCGAGAAGCATTTCCGCGGCGATCTCGCCGCCGCCGTCCGATCGGCCGCGGCCGAGCTCGAGGGGGCCTTCGCCGTCGCCGCCATGGCCGTCCGCGACCCTCGGAAAATCGTCGCGATCAAGAAAGGGCCTCCGGTCGTCGTCGGGATCGGCCGGGGGGAAACGCTCGTCTCCTCCGACCTCAATCCCATCCTCGAGCACACCTCCCGGATCGTCTTTCTCGAGGACGGGGAGATGGCCGTCATCGGCGAAGATGGGCCGGTCTTCACCGATTTCCGGGGCTCGCCGGTCGAAAAGAAGGTCGAGGCGATCGCCTGGAATCCCCTGATGATCGAAAAGCGGGGATTTAAGCATTTCATGCTCAAGGAAATCTACGACCAGCCCGAGGTCATCCGGGACACGATCTCGGGCCGGGTCTCGCTCGATGCCGGCGAGGTCCTTCTCGGCGAGATCGGCCTGGGGGAGGATGTTCTCGGGAAGATCCGGAAAGCCGTCATCATCGCCTGCGGGTCATCCTACCATGCCGGATTGGCCGGCCAGCTGTTCCTCGAGTCCCTGGCCCGGATCCCGGCCTCCGTCGAGTATGCCTCCGAGTACCGCTACCGGGATTTCCTCCTCGACGGGGATACCCTCGCCGTCGTCATCTCCCAATCGGGCGAGACGGCCGACACCCTGGCCGCCCTCCGGGCCTCCAAGCCGCTCTGCGCCGCGGTCGTGGCCGTGACCAACGTTGTCAGCTCGTCGATCGCCCGGGAGGCCCACGGCGTCCTCTACACCCATGCCGGCCCCGAAATCGGCGTCGCGGCGACCAAGACGTTCACCGCCCAGCTGACGGCCCTGGCCCTTCTGGCCCTCTACCTCGGCCAGAAAAAAGGCGTCTTGGGGGCCGAGGCCGTCGTCTCGTTTCTCGAGGAGATGCAGCGGCTGCCCCACAAGGTCGAGCGCGTCCTGGCCAAGGCCAAGGCCGTCGAGGAGCTGGCCGCCCGGTTCGCCCCCTTCGCCCATTTTCTCTATCTCGGCCGGTGGATCAGCTTCCCGGCGGCCTTGGAAGGCGCCCTGAAGCTCAAGGAGATTTCCTACATCCACGCCGAGGCCTACGCCGGCGGGGAGATGAAGCACGGCCCGATCGCCCTCATCGACGAGAAGATGCCGACCCTGGCCGTCGTCCCGCGGGACCGGGTTTACGAAAAGATGCTGAGCAACATCGCCGAGATCAAGGCCCGGTCCGGGTACGTCGTGGCCGTGGCCGACGAGGACGACGCCGCGATCGCCGGCCATGTCGACGCCGTCATCCCGGTCCCGAAAGCCCATCCCCTCCTGACGCCGTTTCTGACCGTCGTCCCCCTCCAGCTTCTGGCCTACCACATCGCCTCCAAGAGGGGGGCCGACGTCGACCAGCCCCGCAACCTGGCCAAGTCCGTGACCGTCGAGTGACCTAGAATTTCAAGAGGGCCGAGACCCGGGCCTGACGAGGCTGCTGAAGGGCCCAAGCGGTCCCGAAGAGGGGGATGTTTTCCTTGACGTAGGAGATGGGCCGCTGGCTGTTCAGGGCGTTGAAAACGTCGAGCCGGACGGCCAAGCGGAGGGGGGACGTTCCGGAAGCCGCTCCGAAAGTGAAGGATTTTTCGAGGGAGAGGTCCAGGTAGGCGTGGGCCGGCGACTTTCGCGACCCTCGCCCTTCGGGGAAGGCGTAGTACCCTCCGAAGAAGGGCACGTAGCCCAGCTTCTCCCAATAATAGCCCGAGATGTATTCGAAGGCCGCGGCGGCGGAGATGCCCCGGGGGGCGCTGTAAGCGAGGTTGAGCTTGACGTTGTGGTCGGCCGAATAGGGGAGCTTGCCGTACCAGCCCTCGTCGCCGACGCCCCGCCCCCCCAACCCGCCGAGCTGGGCGTCGACCCAGTCTTTGACCGCGGCGAGCTCGGGCAGCGGCGGGACGTAGAGATGATTCCCGAACAGGCCGAGGTAGTTCGTGCTGCCCTCGTCCTGAGACCAGGCCCCTGACTCGCTTTGCCCGGGATTCGTCCCCCGGGCCAGGGCGTGGGAATAGGAGGCGTTGAGGAACAGACTCCGGCCGATGCGGCCGTGGAGCTCGAACTCGAGGCCGGTGTAATCGCGGCGCTTGTGCTCGAAATTGTCGTAGAGAAACCTGTAGAGGGTCGCCATGTCGAAGACGGCCAGGATTTCCAGGAGGTCCTTGGACGTGGCCCGGACGAAACGGGCCTTGAGGGCCCAGTCCGGGCCCAGGCGGCGGTCGTATTCGAGGAGAAACCGGGTTTGAAAATTCGGCTTGAGGCCGTCGGCGACCTCGAAGGCTTGGAGCTTCTGCTCGTTCTCGAATTGCCAGGCCGCCGGGTCGCGGACCTCGGCCTCGCTCGGCGAGGCCCCGCCCTGCCATCGGTAGGTTCGGAAGGTCAGGCCGGCCCCGGTGTTGAAAAAGCCCAGGGGCATCGTCGTCACGAGGTCGGAGAACCGCCCCCAGGCGGCTTTGACGACGTTCCGGCCGTCGCCGGTCAGGTCGGCCGTCAGGGAGAACCGGGGGGAGAGGAAGTCGCCCAGGCCCCAGCGCCAGAGGACGCCGTTGGCGTCGTCCCGGCAGACCTGGGTCTGGCTGCGAAAACCGGCCATGACCGTGAACCGGCCGAAGGCGGCTTTGTCTTTGACGAAGAGGCCGATGCCCCTGGCCGAGTTGACGAAGTCGAAGGGCCCGTATTCGAAGAAAAACGTCGGCGTGCCCTTTCCCCCCCGCCGGCTGTCGAAGAAGTACTTCGTCCCGGCGTCGAAGCCGTTGCCCGGGAAAATGTCCTCGTCCTTGCCCGAGAAGTCGACGACGAACTCCGAGCCGAAATCGTAGTATTCCAGTCCGGCGGCGATTTCGTGGCTGCCGAAGGTGTCCGTTTCGAAGAACTTCGTCAGCTTGATCCCGGCGTCGAGGCGGCGCTCGTCGTCGGTCACGTCCCCGTAGGAGTTGTTGATGTTCTGGGCCAGGTCCTCGATGAAATGCATGGCCCGGCCCAGGTCTCCGTCGTCGGGATGGCGAAAGTCCTTGCGCCAGACGCCGCCGAATCCGGCCTCGACGAAGGTCGTCGCGTCGAGAATGCCCTTGTAGTTGAGCCGAAGGAGCCTGTCGGCGGTGTCGCGGCTCTCATACATCTCGGTAAGGCCGGTTCCTCCCTTCTGGGGAAAGGACTTGTCGAAGACCGCGGTCAGGGAGAGGCTGTGGTTGGGACTCGGCCCGAAAGTCAGCTTGGCGAAGACGTTGTTGTTTCCGGTCGTTTTCCGGCCGGCCGGAACGGCCAGGTAATCGAGCGACCCGGCCAGGGTTTCCTCGGTCTGGCGGAAGGTGTTCCCGGAGAGGAAAAACCAGAGCCGGTCCTTGACGAGGGGCCCTCCGAGGTTCAAGAATCCGTTGGCGTTGGAAAAGGCGTTCGGCTCGCTGACGATCGACAACTGGGGCCGTCGGGCCGCTTGGAGGGCCTTGTTGTCGAAGATCAGGCCGGCCGAGCCGTGGAAGGCGTTCGACCCGCTTTTGGTGACCATGTTGACGACCCCGCCGTAGGCCGCGCCGAATTCGGGGCTGAAAGGGTCGGAGATGATCTGGACTTCCTCCAGGGCGTCGAAGTTCAGCCGCAGCCCGGAGTTCTTGAACCGGACTCCGCTGACGGACAGGCCGTCGACGACCCAATGGTTCCCCTCTTCGCCCTCGCCCCGGAAGCTCGGCTGGCCTTCGGCCGCCGTCCCGCGCCGGGTGTTGGCCCGGACGCCGGTCACCCCGGGGGTGTATTTCGTCACGTCGACGACCGTCCGATTCTGGGCGGGGATCCTCTCGAGATCGGCGGCCGAGAGGCGGTATGACGTGTCGGTCGAGGTCCGGTCGATCAACGGCTCTTCGGCCGTGACCGTGATTTCCCGGTGGAGGGCCGAAGCGGCCATCTTGACCGCCAGGGTCGTCGTCAGTCCCAGCCGGACGATGACCTTCTCCTGGATGACCGTCTCGAAGCCCTGGAGCTTGAAGGTCAGGGTGTAGGCCCCGACGGGAAGGAGGGGCAGAAGGAAATTCCCGTCCCTCGACGAGAGGACGGTCCGGACTCCTTGGAGGGCCGGCCCGGCGGCCGTGATCTCGACTCCCGGCAGGCCTTGGCCGGTGTCGTCCGTGACCTTGCCCCTGATTTCCCCCGTCTCGGAGGCGGCCAGCCAGGAGGCGGCGAAGATCAAGCCCATTCCGAAGGCGGCCTTGAGCCCAAGGCGGAAGCGGCCTCGTTTCTTGCTGTTCATGACCGTATTGTAATGAAAACCGGGGGGGATTATCCAGAGGCCGGGCCCGAAGCCTTGCCGATCCTCCGATAAACGAAAATGATCCGCTGGACGGCGGTGACGTTCGACAGCAGGGCGATCGTCCCCAGGACGACGGCCAGGGCGGTCCGGAGTTCATCGACCGCGAGGCCGATGACGATCGCCAGGGCGAGAAGGACGAGCCGTTCTCCGCGCTGGAGCCAGCCGGACTTGCATTGGAGCCCCAGGCCTTCGGCCCGGGCCCGGGTATAGCTCACCCCGACGGACCCGAGGAAGGCCAGTCCGGCCAGTAGATAGGCCCAGGGACGGTCCATCCAGGCCGCCGCCCCGGCATACATGAAGAATTCCGTGTAACGGTCGAGCGTCGAGTCGAGGAAGGCGCCGAAAGCGCTCGTCCGGCCGGTCAGACGGGCGACCTGGCCGTCGCAGAGGTCGAAAACCCCGCACAGAAGACCCGCCCCGAGGGCCCAAAGCGGGCGGCCCCGCCAGATGAGGACGCCCGTTCCGACTCCGGCGGCCATGCCCAGCAGGCTCAAGGCATTGGGGCCGAGACCGAGGCGGATGAACAACCGGGAGAGAAGGTTGATCGGGCCGAGGCTTCCGGATATCAGGGCCTTGGGGAGGAGGCGGGTCTGCTCTTTCTGTGGCTGGCCCATGACGGGAGTCCGGTTCGGGAAGCGTATCGTAGCACGGCGGCATCCCGGCGGCAAGGGAGGGGTGGCCGGAGGTCACCGCCGGAGCCGCGGGAACTCGGTCACCCTGATGTTCGTGCATCCGTAGGGGATGAGTTCGACGGTCTCCTCCGGTTCCCGGGACTCTTGCGGGCCCGGGGAGATTTCGCCCGCCCAGCCGTGGGCCGGCCGCCAGGCCGAAAGCTTCCGGGCCTTGACCCGGGCGACGACGCCCGCTCCCTCCGGAGAGAACGGCCTCTCGCCGACCGGCCTCTCTTCGAAGACGAGGCTCGAGGCGGGGTCCGTCTCGTCGAGGGCCAGGCCGTAGTTCCAGGGGGTCGTCGGTCTGACCTCGAAGTCGCCGTGGGGGAGATCGCGGTGCGGCTTTTCGGCGTTGACCCTCGTCCAGGCCTCGCCGATTTTCAGGGAGTAGACGAGCGGCCCCCGCTCGACGGCCGCGGCCTCGTTGTAGCGCCTCGAAACCCGGGCTTTCATCGGCAGCCGGAGGAGGAGGTCGACCGCGCCGTTCCACTCCCGGTCGAGGCGGTGGAAGGTCCCCGGCTTCGGTTTCGGCCCGTCCGCCCCGCCGACATCCAGGGCCGCCCCCTCGGCCCAGGCGGGAATGCGGAGGAGGAGCGGAAAGCGGACCGGCCGCTCGGCCCGGACCGAGAGGCGGATCGTCTCCCGGAAGGGGTAATCCGTTTCGACGGAGATGTCGACCGGGGTGCCGCGGGCGTCGAACCGGACTTCGCCCGGGGCATAGGTGGCGGCGGCGACCCCGCCGCCGGGGGCCGCCATCCAAAGATGGGCGGCGAACTTCGGCCAGCCTTGGTGCATGTTGGCCGTGCAGCAGCCGTAGTTGGGCTCGAGACCGTAAAGGTTCGACTCCGGGCCGTTCGTCGTCCACATGTGGTCCGGATTGATCGTGCATTGGATCTGGTTGGCCTGCTGGTCGTACTGGTGGGCCCACATGTCCGGCGAGAACGTCGCCGGAAGGGCGTTGAAGGCGACCTTCTCGAGGCGGTCGCCGAAAAAGGGATCGCCGAGGATCGAGAGGAGATGCTCGAGGGAGTAGAGAAATTCGACCACGGAGCAGAGCTCGGTGCCCTGGACGGGATTTTTCCCGGCCAGGCATTCATCGCCGGTGAACATTCCGGTCGCCTGGCCGTGGTGCCGGTCCAAGATCTCGATCATCCGCCCGGCGAAGGCCCGGTCGGATTCGTTCGGGCCGAGGCGCCAGCTCAGGGCGGCGGACTTGGCCGCCATGCCCGTATTGACGACGTGCTTGGCCCACTTCCAAAGGCCGCGCCGGGGCGTGGGGACCGTGACGTCCTCCCCGGCGTAGAAGGCCCGGTAATCGAAGCCCTGGGCACGGAGTTTCCGGGCCAGGTCGAGAAGCCAGGCCTCGCCCGTCTTCTCGTAGACATAGAAGGCGGGGATCAGCCCTTCGAACCAGCGGTATCGGCCCCAGTCGTAGAGAGGCGTCTTGTCGAGCCCGGCGAGCATCGCCCGGAGGCTCTTCTCGACCGCCCGGAGGACGCGCTCATCTCCCGTGGCGTCGTGGTACTGGACGAGCATTTTGTCGGCCAAGAGAATGGCCCACAGGTCGTAGCGCTTGGCGACGGCGTCCTCGGGATAGGGGCCGTACCAGCCGTCGGAGCGCTGATGGGCGACGATATATTCGACATATTTCGCCGCTTTGGCTTTCAGGGCCGGATCATCGAGGAGGAAAGCCAAGGGAATGAATCCGTCGAGCCAGTAGGGAGCGCGTTCCCAGCCCTCGGCCTGTCCGCCGAACCACTTGCTCTGTCCGACGTCGGGCCAG
>VGJF01000030.1 GCA_016867585.1 Candidatus Aminicenantota bacterium
CAGCCTCAGAACGAGAAGCGGCCGCCCAACCTCCAGGACCACGTCCCGAAGCGGCTCGTCCACATATTGAACCGCGGGTCGAGCGGATTGACCGTGACCTTCTCGGCGACGAGCGTCTTCCAGTCCTTGTAGTTCGTCTTCTGGGCCAGCAGCTCGTCGTCCGTCAGCCGGAGCATCGTGTAGTTGTACCTCTGGTAGTAGCCCTGGATCGTCTTCGTGTTCGTGATGTTGGAGAAGGTCGCGTTGAGGTTGACCGTGTACTTCCCGAAGATCCGGACGTTGTACTCGACGTACAGGTCCGCCCAAGCCGTGAACGGCAGCCGCTGCTTCGTGTCGTAGTAGCCGTCGGGGAAGATCTGCATGTCGTTGAAGCTCAGGTTCGTCGTCCGCGGCAGGCCGCTCCGGCCGTACCCGACCAGCCCGACCGTCAGGCCGAACGGGAAGGCGTACGAGCCGTAGGCCTTGAAGTAGTGGCTCCGGTCCGAGGGCAGGATCCCGTCCAGCGGTCTCCCCCGGAGGTCGTACCGCTCGAACCAGAGGTCCCAGTACCGCTCGACGTTGGGCGAGTTCCGGCCGCCCTCGTCCGACGACGACAGCCCGCCGTAGTTGCCCCACATCCGGCTCCAGGTGTAGCTCACCCCGCCCTGCCAGTTGTTCGAAAACCGCTTGTCCAGGGCCAGGTTCAGCCCGAGATATTCCCGCTTCGGCTTCGGCGCCGGCCAGTATTTGTCGGAGAAGATCCCGCCCTGCGACACCGGCCTGGCCAGCCCTTCGCCCGGGTTCCCGATGAAGTACTGCTCATGGTAGTCCGCGTCGAGATACCCGATGTCCTCGATCGTCCGGATGATGCTCTTGTAGACGAACCGGGCGCTGAACGACAGCTCCTCGGTCACCTTCTTCTCCGCCCCGAACGACATCTCCGACTGGCCCACCGGCTTCATGTCCGGCTCGGTCTCCTCGAACGACCCCGTCCGCCAGTTCCGCGAACCGAAGTACGTCCCGCCGGCCGCCTGGTCGGCCTTGTTGCTGATCTCCCCCGAGGCCGCGATCTTGTAGAAGTCCCAGTCCTCCAGGGTGTAGTAGCTCGTCTGCCACTTGAACCCGCCGTAGGCCCCCTCCGCCATGTACAGCTTCATGACGTCGTAGTACACCCCGTAGCTGGCGAAGACCTTCAGGCTCGAGTCCCCGAAGACGTCGTAGACCACCCCCAGCCGCGGGGCCAGCTTCTGGTCGAACCCGAACTGGATCGGCTTGGCCTTGTAGCCCGGAAGCGTCGTGTCCTTCGTCATCGCCGGCACGTACTCGCTCTCCGTCCGCAGCCCCAGGTTCAAGGTCAGCCTGTCCCCGATCGTCCACGAGTCCTGCAGGTAGAGGGCCCAGTTGTCGCTGTGGAGCGTCCAGAAGTTCCCGTAGGGAGAGACCCAGTCGCCCCGGATCATGTAGTAGCCGTACTTGCCCTGGACCCTCGCCCCCGTCGGCCAGGTGTAGTAGGTCCCCCAGGCGAGGGCGACCCACGGATGCGAGGTCGAGGCGTCGACGTCCTCGAACGGCCGGATGAACTGCAGCCCGAACTTCCAGGCGTGCTCCCCGGCCAGGTTCATGTAGTAGGTCATGTCCAGGTTGACCGAGGCCCGGCCGTAGATCCACTTCTTGTACTCGTACATCGTGGCCGACCAGTTCGTCCAGCCCGAGGCCCGCCGGTGGCTGTCCGGAATTTCCGGAAAGGCCGTCGTCGACAGGTTCGAGGCGGAGAACGAATACCGCGTCCCCGGCATCTTCATCTGCTGGTCGGTCGAGTTCGTCCTCTGGTATCCCCCCCGCAGGCTGACCAGGAAGTTGTTCGACAGCGTCCAGTCCATGGTCAGGTTGCCCGACAGGTTCGGATAGCTGAAGCCCGGCTCCTTCCCGTTGAGAACCGTGTTCTCCCAGGAGGCGTTCCAGGGATAGTTCTTGGCCGAGGTCCCGGTGATCCCCGGGATCGAGCCCCGGTAGTTGTAGTAGTTGCTCACGGCCGAGGCCGACACCCGCATCCCCTTGACCGGCTGGGCCGTCAGCTTGGCCTGCCAGTAGTAGTAGCGGTACTTGCTGTAGAAATTATAGACCGGCCGCCCCTGCCGCGGGTCCGCGATCGTGTCGCCCGGCACCTTGGCCGCCCCCAGGTCCACCGGGTCGGTCGAAAACCACCGGTCGCCGTAGGTCCGGCTGTAGGTCGGGTTGAACGAGGCGAAGAACCACAGCCTGTCCTTCAGGATGTAGCCGCCGAGGTTGAAGACCCCCTCCATCCGCTGGTAGTCGTCCCGGTCCTTGCCCCCGTTGTAGTACAGGTCGTCGGAGTTGAAGTACTCGATGTCCTCCGGGCCCAGCGGCGAGGTCCAGTACGGATTCAGCCGCAGGGAGTCCCGCGACTTGCCCTCCATCCACAGCCGGTTGTTGTTGTAGTAGCCGAAGATTTCGCCGTGGAACTCGTTGCCGCCCGAGCGGCTGATGACGCTGACGACACCCCCCATCGAGCCGCCGAACTCGGCGTTGTAGCCCGAGGCCGTGACCTTGACCTCCTCCAGCTGCTCCATGACCACCGACTGCGTCCGCAGCCCGACGTGGACGCTCGTGACGTTCGTCCCGTCGACGTACCAGACGTTCTCCGTCCCCGAGGCCCCGTCGACCGACAGCCCGCCCTGGTTACTCTCATACTGAACCCCGGGGACCGTCGCCAACAGCCCGTCGAAGCTCCGGTTGCGCGGCAGCTGCATGAAGACTTCCTTGGTCATCGTCGAGCCCTTCGTCGTCGACTTGACGTCGATCAGCGGGCTCTGCCCGACAACCGTGATCTCCTCGGCCAGGGCGCTCTGGACCAGGCTCACGTTCAGGGTGAGCGTCTGTTCCATCTGGAGGACCACCCCCTCCCGCTTCAGGGGCTGGAACCCCTGGAGGGTGAAGGTGATCGTGTAGGTCCCCGAAGGCAGCGACAGCAGACGGAACGTCCCCGTCTCGTCGGTCACCGTCGAGGCCACCCCCACCATCCGGGACGAGGTCGCGTTGACCACGACCCCAGGAAGCGGGACGTTCTGCTCGTCGGTCGCCTTGCCGATGATCCGGCCGGTCGGCACCTGGGCCGCGGCCAAGGAGGCGAGCAGGACCGTGGCCAGTAAGGCATACGAGATTTTCCTCATTCTTGCCGTGTTCTCCTTTTCATGGAATCTCTCCACCCTGGACCCGGCCTCTTCCAACCGGGTCCGGCCCGCACAGCCTGATGATTTTTATCTCTCCGATCTCACCTCCTTGCATATAATCCGTCTCAAAGAAGGTTAGGGAAAAGACCCCTGCAAAATCTATGCCAAAGACGAGAATTTCATATCTGATTCAATATCAACAAGATAACCGAAACGATTCGGCGACAAAATCCAATTTATTGAATGTCCTGCATTTTTTTGGACGAGGGAGCCGTCCTTGACATCCCCCGGAAGGGAATTTATATTCTATTTCCAAAGGAGAGAGGCCGTGGAAATCGAGATGAAAATCAAGGGCTTGGTCATCGACCCGATTTCCAAGATGCCCATCGTCGTCCTCGAGGAGCCGGCCGGGGACCGCATCCTCCCGATCTGGATCGGCGTCTTCGAGGCCAACGCCATCGCCTTGACGATCGAAAACATCCCCACCCCCCGTCCCATGACCCACGACCTCATCCGCAACGTCCTGTCCCGATTGAACATCGGCGTCGACCGGATCGTCGTGACCGACGTCAAGAACAACACCTTCTACGCCAGCATCCACTGCCGCCACGAGGGGCGGGAGATGGTCATCGATTCCCGCCCGTCCGACGCCATCGCCCTGGCCCTCCGGATGCGCTCCCCGATCTACGTCGAGGAGGAGGTCGTCCGCCGGGCTCACGGCCTGAAGCTCGACGAAAATCTCGAGGGCTCGGAAAACCTCCGCAAGTGGCTCGAGACGCTCCGTCCGGAGGACTTCGGAAAGTACCGGATGTAGATCGCCATCTCCGCGGGAGACGGAGAAGCGGTTCAGGTCCTCAGGCGGAAGAGGAGATAGAGGCCGAGGAGGCCGAAGATGAGGTTGGGCCCCCAGGCGGCGAGGAAAACGGTCAGCATCCCGGCATAGCCCAAGCTGCGGAAGACGCCGATGGCCACCCAGTAGAGGATGGCGATTCCCAGGCCGACGCCGACGCCGACCAGCGTCCCCCGCTTGCCCATCGAAAAAGCGAACGGAATGCCGACCAAGGTCATGATCAAGGCCGCGAAGGGGAACGAGATCTTGGAGGCCAGGTCGACCCGGAACCGGGTCGTGTCGTAGCCCAAGGCCCGGACCTCGCCGATGTGGGCCTTGAGCTCGCCGAACGTCATCTCGGCCGGCTCCTTCGATTCCTTGAGGAAAAGGCTCCGGCCCTCCTCCACCGGGACCTCGAGGGCGGCGAACTTCTCGAACGAGACGGCTCTCATCCCGTCCTCCTCGAGGACGCGAACCCAGCCGTCCTCGAGCCGGAGGGCTTCGCCTTCGAGCCGCCCCCGCTCGGCGAAAATCCGGCGGCGGAACGTCCACCGGGCCGGGTCGATCTCCTCGACCCAGAGGCGGGCGAAGTTCAGGGCGGCCGGATCGAAAGCGCTGAAATGGTAAAACCGGTCGCGCCCGGCGTTGGCCACCCAGCGGCGGCCGGCGGCCCCGAAATGCCGGGGTGGCCGGTCCATGATCCGGTCCCAGATCTCGGCCGCCTTCCGGTTGTTGCGGGGCAGGGCGTTTTCCTGGAGTTCGAAGGACAGCAGGGCGGCCAGCCCGGCCAGGACAAGGAGGGGGACGATCGCCCGGTAAAGGCTGATCCCGCAGGCCTTCATGGCCGTGATCTCGTTGAATTTCGTGAACAGGCCGAGGGTCAGGAGGGTGGCCATCAGGGCGGCGACGGGAAGGCCGAGGTGGAAAAACTCCGGCAGGCGGTGCCGAATGTAGTCGAAAAGCAGGCTCAGCGGCTTGCGGTTCTCATAAACGTTGCCCAGCCGGTCGAAGAAGGTGACGATCGCCGAGACGGCCAGGACGCTGAGGACGATCAGGACGGCGATGAGGAGGTAGCGGCGGATGACATACCGGTCCAGGATGCCGGGAAAAGGCAGGTTCGGGAACGCCCTCCGGTCCGCTCTTTTCGGCCGTCCGCCCTCCGGTCGGGACTTCTCCAAAGCCGGGAGCCGGCGTCCCGAGAGCGCCAGGAACGGCCGCTCCCGAGCCGAGCGGACATAGAGAAAGACGCTCAGGAGGCCGAAGACGAAATTGCCTCCCCACATCCCCAGCCAGGGCGGAACCCGTCCGTCGAGGGCCGTTTTCTCGCCGGCGGTGATGAAGATGTAGTAAGCCAGGATGATGACGATACTGAGGGTGAAGCCGCTGGCCCGCCCCCCTTTTTTCGTCGACAGGCCGAGGGGGAGCCCCAGAAAGACGAACACCCAGCAGACGACGGGCAGGGCGAAGCGCTTGTGGATCTCGACGAGGACGGTCCGGTGTTCGCGCCCCGCTTGTTCGAGGGCGAGGGCCGGCCTCCTCCGGTCGGGATGTCCGTCGGGAAGGCCTCGGGCCTCGGCCTCCGCCTTCTCGGCCGAAAGGCCGGCCTCGCGCCGCCGGATTTCGGCGAGCGAGGCGGCCAGCTCCTCGATGTTCTGTTCCCGGGCCCGTTTTTCGGCCGTGAATCCCCCGAGAAGGTTGGCGATTTCGATCTCCTCTTCGACATGGGCCAGGGCGGCGACTTGATAGATCTCGGGCTCGTCGAGGGCCAGGGTGTGCTGGACGGCGTCGAAGAGCTCGATCGTCGCCCGTTTGGACCGGGGATAGAAATTCAGTTTTCCCTTCCGGGCCAGGACGACCTTGGACTCCTGGGGGCCGCCGAGAAAGGCGAGAAAAACCTTGTCCCAGTCCTTCTCCCGGGCGTCCTGCATGTAGATGACCTTGTTGGCCACCGACTCGTTGAACTCCCGGGGGGCGATCTCGAGCTGAAATTTGTCGAGAACGGAGGCGGCCACGGTCTGTTGCCATTTGAAATTGGCCGCCGGGGCGGCGTACAGGGTCAGGATCGAGGTCGCCAGCCAGCCGGCCAGGCCGAAGACGGCCAGGGGACGGAGCATCCGGCCGTGGCTGACGCCCAGGCTCTTGAAGGCCACGGTTTCGGAGTCCGACGAGAGGCGGCCCAGGCCGGCCAAGATGCCCATGATGACCGACATCGGGACCGTGAAGGCGAGGATGGCCGGGACGAGATAGACGAGAAGCTTGATCGTCACCCCGAAAGGCACGCCGCGGGCGATGAACAGATCGGGAAACTGGAGGAGCCAGTTCGACAGGAGGACGAAGCTGTAAATGAGAAGACCGACGCCGAAGGGGGGAGTCATCTCCCGGATGACGTAGCGGTCGAAATATCTCACGGGTGGACCCAGTGTAGGGGAAATCGCCCCGAAAAGGCAAGAAAAGGCGGGCCGAAACAAAAGAGGGAGCGGCCGGGCGGCCGCTCCCTCTGAAAAAGCGTTCGGAGCTCGGGCTCAGTACATGTCCCCGCCGGGCGGGGTCGGATACGCCGGCTTCTTCTCCTCTTCCGGGAGCTCGGTGACCAAGCCCTCGGTCGTGAGCATCAGCCCGGCGATCGAGGCCGCGTTCTGGAGGGCGATCCGGACGACCTTCGTCGGGTCGAGGATCCCGGCCTTGACCATGTCCTCGTACTTCTCGGTCAGGGCGTTGAAGCCCATGTCGGACTCCATTTCCCGGACTTTCTCGACGACGATCGAGCCCTCGAGGCCGGCGTTGTTGGCGATCTGGCGGAGTGGTTCCTCGACGGCCCGGCGGACGATGCCCACCCCGATCTTCATGTCGCCTTCGAGCTTCATGGCGTCGAGCGCTTTCTGGGCCCGGAGAAGGGCCACGCCGCCGCCGGGGACGATGCCTTCCTCGACGGCCGCCTTGGTCGCGTGCATGGCGTCTTCGACCCGGGCCTTCTTCTCCTTGAGCTCGGTCTCGGTGGCCGCCCCGACCTTGATCAGGGCCACGCCGCCGACGAGCTTGGCCAGCCGCTCCTGGAGCTTCTCCCGGTCGTAGTCCGAGGTCGTCTCGTCGATCTGGGTCCGGATCTGCTTGATCCGGGCCTGGATGTCGGACGTCTTGCCTTTGCCCTCGACGATCGTCGTATTGTCCTTGTCGATGACGACTTTCTTGGCTTCGCCGAGCCATTCGACGTCGACTTTCTCGAGCTTGACCCCGATGTCCTCGGTGATGACCCGGCCGCCGGTCAGGACGGCGATGTCCTCGAGCATGGCCTTGCGGCGGTCGCCGAAGCCGGGGGCCTTGACCGCGGCGCACATGAACGTCCCCTTGAGCTTGTTGACGACCAGTGTCGCCAGGGCCTCGCCCTCGACTTCCTCGGCGACGACGACGAGGGGCTTGCCGATCCGGGCGACGCTCTCGAGAAGGGGCAGGAGCTCGCGGAGGTTGGAGATCTTCTTCTCATGGATCAGGATGAGCGGATTCTCGAGGACGCACTCCATCCGGTCGGGGTCGGTGATGAAATACGGCGAGAGGTAGCCCCGGTCGAACTGCATCCCTTCGACGGAATCCCAGGTCGTTTCCATGCTCTTGGCTTCCTCGACGGTGATGACCCCGTCCTTGCCGACCTTGTCCATAGCCTCGGCGATGATTTTACCGATGGATTCGTCGTTGTTGGCCGAAATGGCCCCAACTTGGGCGATCATTTCGCCGGAGACTTCGCGGCGGAGCTTCTTGAGGTCGTCGACCACGGCCTCGACGGCCTTGTCGATGCCCTTCTTGATCATCATCGGGTTGGCCCCGGCGGTGACGTAGCGGAGCCCCTCGGCGTAGATGGACTGGGCGAGGATGGTCGCCGTCGTCGTCCCGTCGCCGGCGACGTCGGACGTCTTCGAGGCGACCTCCTTGACGAGCTGGGCCCCCATGTTCTCATAGTGGTCCTTGAGCTCGACTTCCTTGGCGACGGTCACGCCGTCCTTGGTGCTGGTCGGCGAACCGAACTTCTTGTCGAGGACGACGTTCTTGCCCCGGGGGCCGAGCGTCGCCTTGACGAGGTTGCTGAGGATGTTGACGCCCTTGAGCATCGAGTGCCGGGCGTCGTCGCCTAACGCGATCTGTTTGGGCATGGTTTCTGTGCCTCCTTTTTCGTAATTCTTATCGGCGATCAGCCGATGACGGCCAGGATCTCCTCCTCGCGGAGGATGACGTGCTCTTCGCCGTCGATCGTCACTTCCGTCCCGGCGTACTTCCCGATGAGGACCTTGTCGCCGGCCTTCACCGCCAGAGGAACGATCTTCCCCTCGTCGGTCATTTTCCCCTTGCCGCAGGCGATGACCTCGGCTTCCTGGGGCTTTTCCTTGGCCGTGTCGGGGATGATGATGCTGCCTCTCTTGACCTCTTTCTCCTCGATCCGCTTCAGAAGAACGCGGTCGTATAGCGGAGTGATCTTCATGAAAACCTCCTTTTTTTAAATTTAGCAGCCAGAAAAGGCGAGTGCTAATATAGAAAAAAGAAAATTATTTGTCAAGGGTTTTCCGAAAAAATTAGCAGACTCGTCTTTTGACTGCTAAATTCTCTTTATTTTCAAACATTTGGCCTTGTTATGAAGCGTGTTGCGATGCAAGCCGAGCGCCTCGGCCATCTTGGACTTGTTGCCCTTGAATTTTCTCGAGGCGGCTTCAAGATAGAGCTTTTGAAACTCCTTCAGGCCGTCCCGGAAGCCGATGTCCTTTTCGACCATTTCCCGGAGGAGGGCCTCCATCTTCTGGTGGATGGTCAGGTCGGCGAAATCCTTGGCTTTCTTATCCATCGAGGTTCTCGCTTTTCGCAACGAGGTCCCGGAACGCGGTCCGGAACTGGTCCCTGAGCTCGCTCGGGATGAGATGGACCATGGCCTTGGTCAGGCCGAAGCAATAGGGCGCCAGGCGCGAGTTGGCGACGGCCTCCTTGTCGGCGGGGAAGACGACGAGGGCAAAGACCAGGGCCCCGCAGATGAGAACGCCCTGGATGAGCCCCAGGCAAAGCCCCAGGACCCGGTCGAGGAACTTCAGCGGCCCCTTGATCCACCGCGAAAGCAGGCTGACCAGGACCGTCCCCAGGACGACGGTTAAAACCAGGATCAGCAGGAAGCTCACGATCCGGGCGGCGGCGGCGTTTCCGATCCATCTGCCGATAAGGCCGGCCCCGACGGGATAATAAGCCGCGGCTAGGACAAACCCCATGACCGTCGCCCCGATGGCGATCGCTTCCCGGACGAATCCCTTGACGACGCCCAGGACGACCGCCGCCAAGATCACGAGGAGCAAAACGATGTCCAGCCAGCCGATCATCTCAGCTCCTCCCCTTCCGCCTCTCCCTCAAGGCCTCGACCATCCAGTATCCGCCGGCCCGGATCGAGCCGAACTCGACGTGCGGCTTGACCCGGCCGTGAAAGTCCGAACCGGCCGTCGGGATGAGGCCGAAATCCCCGGCCGCGGCGGCGTAATAGCCGATTTGCCCGTCCTCGTGGTAGGACGTGTAGACTTCGACGCCCTGGAGGCCCCGAGCCCGGAGAGCCGCCAAGTCTTCCCGGGTCGTATTCTGGAAGTAGGCCCCGGGATGGGCCAGGACGGCCGCCCCTCCCGTCTCGGGGGCCAGATCGAGAAGGTCGAGAAGAGGGATGTGGCGCTTGGGGACAAAGGCCGGCTTCCCGTCCATGAAATAATCCCTGTAGAAAAACGACGGGCCCCGCGGCCGGACGGCGTCCCCGTCGAAGTATGGCCGGAGGGCGGGAACGTCCCTGGAGCCCGGCTTCTCAAGGAGGATCCGGGCGATCGTCACTCCCAACGGGGCCATGCCCGCGGAGGCCGCCCAGACCTCTTCCCAGGACAGGTCGAAGCCCAGCCGGCGGAGATTGCCGACCCTTTCCTCGGCTTCGACAAGCCGTCCGGCCGTCACCCGGCCGGCGATCCCGGCGACGGCCGGGCAGGTCCAGTCCAGGAAGGGGAGCAGGCAGTGGAACTCGCGGCCGTCGTACAGCGAGGTGACCTCCATGCTGGGGACGACCTCCACCCCCGCCTCGCGGCCGGTCTCGACGGCCTCCGGATAGGCGGCCACGGTGTCGTGGTCGGCGATCGAAATCGCGGCAAAGCCCCGCTCGCGGGCCATCCGGACGATGTCGGCCGGGGGGAGATCGCCGTCGCTCGAGCGGTTCGAGTGGATGTGAAAGTCGACGGGGCCGGGGATCACAGGTCGTTCTTGCCGGCCAGGAGACGGTAAATTTCCAAGTATTTCTCCGAGGTCTTGGCCACGATGTCGGGAGGAAGGACGGGCGGTGGCGAAGTCTTGTCCCAGCCCGTCCGCTCGAGGTAATCGCGGACGAATTGCTTGTCCAGGGAAGGCTGGGCCTTCCCCGGCTCATAGGTCGCCAAGGGCCAGAACCGGGAGGAATCGGGGGTGAAGATCTCGTCGATGAGGAGGAGGTCGTCGCCGTCCAGGCCGAACTCGAATTTCGTGTCGGCGATGATGATCCCGCGGGAGAGGGCATGAAGGGAGGCTTTCTGGTAGAGGGACAGGCTGATCTTCCGGATCATTTTAGCCAGGGACGAACCGACGATCTTCTCCATCTCCTTGAAGGGGATGTTCTCGTCGTGGCCGACCTCGGCCTTGGTCGAGGGGGTGAAGATCGGCTCCGGGAGCTGGGAGGACTCGCTCAGCCCGGAGGGAAGTTTGATCCCGCAGATTTTCCCCGTGGTCTTGTATTCCTTCCATCCCGACCCCGAAAGATAGCCGCGGACGACGCACTCGACCGGGACGACCTTCGTCCGCTTGACGAGCATGGCCCGCTTGTCGAGCATTTCCCGGTAGGGGGCCAGGACGGGGGGGAAGGCGGCCGCGTCGGCGGCCAGGACATGATTGGGGCAGACGAGGGCCGTGAGGTCGAACCAGAACCGGGAGAGCTGGGTCAGGACCCGGCCTTTCTGGGGGATGAGCGAAGGGAGGATGACGTCGAAGGCCGAAATCCGGTCGGAGGCGACGATGAGGAGCGTCGAGCCGACCTCGAAGACGTTGCGGACCTTGCCCTTCTTGTGGAGGGGCAGGTCGGGAATGACGATGTCGGAATACGTCGCGTCCATTGTTCACCTGATCCCGGAGATATCGAAAGCTCGCTCATCATACAAGAAAGGCCCGTGTCAAGCAACTGGACCCGGGCCTTGAACGAGGCCGATGAAGTTGTAAAGGCGGCGGCGCGGGTCGCGGTCGCGGCGGAAGGAATGGAACTCGGGACGGCAGTGCGTGCAGCGGCCGTCGCGGATGATGTTCGCCCGGCGAACGCCGGCGGCTTCAAGGTGGGCGGCGTTGGCCGCGGCGAGGTCGAAGAGGTATTTTCCCGGCCGGCCGGTCCTGGGACGAAAGAACTCCTCGCCGGAATCCTCGTCCGTGAATCGGCGGCGGACATCTTCCCCCACTTCGCAGCACGACGCCCCGACCGAAGGCCCGAGGGCGGCAACGAGGCCCGCGGGATTCAAGCCGAACTCGTGGACGAGCGTCAGGGCGGCCCATCCGGCAATGCCCAAAGCCGTTCCCCGCCATCCGGCGTGGACGGCGGCCACGGCCCGGCCCTTCACGTCGGCGATGAGAATCGGCAGGCAATCGGCCGTCTTGACGGCGAGGAAGAGGCCCGGCGTCCCCGTCGCCAGGGCATCACCCGTGAGCTTGCCGGACGGCGGCCTCTTGATGACCCGGACGATGTCGGAGTGAATCTGTTCGAGGAGGGCAACGCCGGCTCGATGACCCGCCGCGACGCGCCGGAGCTCGGCCGGGCCGAAGCGCCGCGTCCCGAAGCCGTGGACCAGCCCGGGGATTTTCTCAAGCCGCGGAACGGTCAAAATCGCCGGGTCCATTCTTCCTTATTATATCTTGTCCCGAAAATGCCGATAAAGCTTCGCCCTCACTGAAAGGCCGTTCTATCGGCATTTTCGGATCTTGTTTCGGGCCGGGCGGAGGGCTAGAATAAGGGACATCCCCGAAGGAAGAGAAAGCCGGATGAAAACCTTTGCCGTCGTCGCCGCCGCCTTCGTCCTCGTCCTCGCCTCGGTGTCCGAGGACCGGCCGCGCCTCCGCGAATTCGGCCTCAAGACAGGCGTCCTGGAGCCCGGGCCGCTCAACGCCATCACCGACGTGGCCGGGGTCCGGGTCGGGCACGTCACGCTGATCCGGGGGGCCGACGTCCGGACGGGCGTCACGGCCGTCCTGCCCCACGAGGGGAACATCTTCCAGGACAAGGTCCCGGGCGCGGTCGCCGTGGCCAACGGCTTCGGCAAGCTCACGGGCTCGACCCAGGTCGAGGAGCTCGGGACGATCGAGACGCCGGTCGTCCTGACGAACACCCTCGGCGTTCCCACGGCGGCCGAAGCCGTTCTGGATTACATCCTCTCCCTGCCCGGAAACGAGAGCGTTTCGTCGGTCAATCCCGTCGTCGGCGAGACCAACGACGGCGGGCTGAACGACATCCGGGGCCGCCACGTCAAGAAGGAGCACGTCCTCGAGGCCATCCGGAAGGCCGCGCCCGGGCCCGTGGAGGAAGGGTCGGTCGGAGCGGGAACGGGGACCCAGTGCTTCGGCTTCAAGGGCGGGATCGGGACGGCCTCGCGGAGGCTCGCCGCGGACCGCGGAGGGTACACCGTGGGGGTGCTGGCCCAAACGAACCACGGCGGCGTCCTCCAGATCGCCGGAATCCCCGTCGGGGAAAAAATCCGGCGGCCGCTCGGCCCGGCCGAACCCGCGCCGGACGACCCGGCCGTCCAGGGCTCGTGCATGCTCGTCGTGGCCACGGACGCCCCCCTCGACGCCCGCAATCTCAAGCGCCTGGCCCATCGGGCCCTCCTCGGCATCGCCCGGACGGGGGGATTCAACTCCAACGGGAGCGGCGATTACGCCGTCGCCTTTTCCACGGCCGAGGGCGTCCGCGTCCCCCACCGTCCGGCCGGACGGACGCAGACCGTGTCCCTTCTCCGGAACGAAGCCGTCTCGCCCCTTTTTCAGGCCGCGGCCGAGGCGGCCGAGGAGGCCATCCTGAACTCCCTCTTCAAGGCGACGGCGGTCGAAGGGCGGGGCGGCCGCGTCGTCCGTCCCCTTCCGCTCGACGAACTCAAGAGATTGATGAAATCCCCCGGGAGGGAGGCCGACCGATGAAGAAGCCGCGGACGATCGGCATCTTGGGCGGGATGGGGCCCGAGGCGACGAATCATTTCTTCGGCCTCATCCTCAAGAACACGGCCGCGGCCAAAGACCAGGACCACATCCCCGTCCTCATTTGGAACGACCCGACGATCCCTCCCCGGACGGAGGCCGTCCTCGGGAACGGCCCGAGCCCCTTGCCCAAGCTCCTGGCCGGGGTGAAAACGCTCGAGCGGGGCGGGGCGAGCCTCATCGTCATGCCCTGCCTCACCGCCCATCATTACGCGCCCCGGATCAAGCTCAGGGCCCGCGTCCCCTTCATCGACCTCGTCGAGGAAGCCGTCCGCTGGGCCGGAAAAGCCGTCCCGAATCTGAAAACGGCGGCCCTCCTGGCCAGCACCGGAACGATCCGCTCCGGGCTCTTCGACCAGGCCTTCAGACGGCAGAAAGTCGAGATCCTGACGCCCGGGGAAGCGGATCAGAGGCAGGTCATGGAGGCGATCTTCGGCCCGGAAGGCATCAAGGCCGGAGCCCCGGCCGGGCCTCCCCGACGGACGCTTCGGGCCGTCGCCTTGAAGCTCATCCGGCAAGGCGCCCAGGCCGTCATCGCCGGCTGCACGGAAGTCCCTCTCGTCCTCCGCGACGAAGACCTCCCCGTCCCCCTCGTCGATCCGATGCGGATCGCCGCCCTCTCCTGCATCCAGAAAGCCGGCTACGCGGCCAGGAAATGACCGCCGCCCCGGCCTCCGGCACGGCGGCGCCGCGCGGCGCGGCGCCGCCTTGACACCCGGGGCGGCATCGGGTATAAAGGCTCCGTTTTCCCGCAAGGGAGGAGGTGAATTTCGTGGCCTTTGTCATCGTGGATGAAGGTGAATCGCTCGAAAGCGCCCTGAAACGATTCAAGCGGAAGGTGCAGCAGGAAGCGATCATCAAGGAGATCAAGAAGCACTCGGTCTACTTCAAGCCCGGCGAGCGCAAGCGGATGAAGCAAGCCCAGGCCCGCAAGCGGATGCGCCGGCGGATGAAGCGCGAAAAAGAACTCGACTATTGACCTCCCCCAAGCCGGGCTGGCTGAAAGTCCGCTTCCCTTCGGAAGAGACGTTCTTCTCCGTGGCCTCGCTCCTCGAAGGCCGGGGCCTCCGGACCGTTTGCCGGAGCGCCCGCTGCCCGAACATCGGCGAGTGCTGGACCGCAAACACGGCGACATTCCTCATCCTCGGCGACGTCTGCACCCGGGGATGCGCCTTCTGCGCCGTGGCCAAGGGCCTTCCGGCGGCCGTCGATCCCGGCGAACCGGCCCGTCTCGCCGAAGCCGCCTCGTCCCTGGGGCTTCGCTACGTCGTCGTCACCTCGGTCGCCCGGGACGACCTCCCGGACGGAGGGGCGGGCCAATTCGCGGCCGTGATCGGCGCCCTTCGGAGACGGATCGCGGGAGTCGAGGTCGAGGTTCTCATCCCCGACTTCGGCGGCGATCCCGCGGCCCTGCGGACGGTGGTCGAAGCCGCGCCGGACGTCCTCGCCCACAACCTCGAAGCGACGGCCTCGGTGTACTCGCGGATCAACCGTCCGCAGGACGGCTACGGCCGGTCTCTCGGCGTTCTCCGCCGGGCGGCCGAGGCCGGATGTCTCACGAAGTCCGGGCTGATGATCGGCCTGGGAGAGACCGAAGACGACATCCTGGCCGCCTGCGCCGACATCCGGGAGACGGGATGCCGGCTGCTGACCATCGGCCAGTACCTCCAACCGACCCGACGGCACGTCCCGGTGAGCCGGTATTACCCCCCCGAGGATTTCGCCCGCCTCCAACGCCTGGCCTTGGAGATGGGTTTCGCCGGCGTCGCCGCGGGCCCCCTTGTCCGGAGTTCCTACCGGGCCCGCGACCTGGCCGCCGGGTCCGCCCTCGCCCCGGAGAACCGCCCATGCGCTTCCTGATCTTCAGCGACATCCACGGGAACATCGAGGCCTTGAACGCCTTGCTCCGCTTCGCGGCCAAGCGGAAAATCGATCACTACGTCTTTCTCGGCGACCTCGTCGGCTACGGGGCCTCGCCCGACGAGACCATCCAAAAGGTCCGGGCCCTCCGGCCGCTGTCCATCCTCCGGGGAAATCACGACAAGGCCGTCTCCGGACAGGATTCGATCGAGACGTTCAATCCCATCGCCGCCTCGGCGATCAACTGGACCCGGGCGAAAATCAAGCGGAAGAACGTCGAATTCCTGACCTCTCTGCGGAAGGGCCCCCTCGTCGTCCACGACGGCTTCGCCGTCTGCCACGGCGCGCCCTTCGACGAGGATTACTACATCTTCGGCGAATTCGACGCGGCCGAGGCGTTCGAATACCTCAGCCTTCCCCTCTGCTTCTTCGGCCACACCCACTTTCCATACGTCTACACCCGCCGCGGCCATAAGGTCGAAGGGACCTTGCTCGAGGGGGAGGGCAACGAGGTCAAGCTCGAAAAAGGCGCGACCTACCTCATCAACCCCGGCTCGGTCGGCCAGCCGCGCGACCGCAACCCGAAGGCGGCCCTCGCCCTCTACGACGACGAAGCCCGGCTGGTCAAGTTCTTCCGGCTGGAATACGACATCGAGGAGGCTCGGCGGAAGATCCTGGCCGAGAAGCTTCCCCCGGCCCTGGCCGAACGATTGACCCTGGGCATCTGAACGGGTCGAAATCGATCTTGTTCTCGAAAGTTTGGATGGCGGCGCTTCGCCACCGCTCCCCATGACCCGAACGCGCGGTCGCGCCTCATCCGGCCGGATCGGCTCGGGCGGTCAGCTCACCTTCCCGAACCAACCGCGCCGCACCAGCCCCTTCGTCAGCTCCAGCACGGGCGAGACCGTGAAGGCCATGACGGTGACAATCAGCCAATCTTCCAAGGTCAGATAGAAGGTGCCGAAAACGTCGTGCAGCGGCGGCCAGTAGATGACCAGGGCCAACAGCGCCAACTGCGAGGCGATGGCCAGGTTGAGCCACTTATTGGCGAAGGGCTTATCCAACACGGAGGCGTGATCGGAGCGGTAGTTGTAGGCCTTGAAGAACTGGATGAGCACCAGCGAGACGAAGGTCATCGTCATCGCTTCGGCGATGCTCCGCCCGGAGTTCAACGCCCAGGTGAACAGGACCAGGTTGGCGATGGTCGACCACAATCCGCCCGCGGCCATCAGCGTCACCACCGGGCGGGTGAAGATGCCGGTGCGCGGGTCGCGCGGTTTGCGGCGCATCAGATCCTTCTCCGGCGGATCCACCGAGAGGGCCAACGCGGGCAGGCCGTCGGTGGCGAGGTTGACATAGAGGATTTGCACGGCCGTCAGCGGCAAAGGCAGGCCGGCCAGGGTGGCGCCCGCCATCAGGCCGATTTCGCCGATGTTCGACGAGAGCAGGTACATGAGGTATTTCTTGATGTTGCCGTAAATGCCGCGCCCCTCTTCCACCGCGGCGACGATGGACGCGAAGTTGTCGTCAATGAGGGTCATGGAGGCAGCTTCCTTGCTGACGTCCGTCCCGGTGATCCCCATGGCGATGCCGATGTCCGCCTTTTTGAGCGCGGGCGCGTCGTTCACTCCGTCTCCGGTCACGGCGACGATGTGCCCGTGCTTCTGGAGGGCGGACACCACGCGCAGCTTGTGGGCCGGCGAAACGCGGGCGTACACTTCGATATCTTCGACCAGGCGTTCGAATTCGGCATCGCCCATGGCCTCCAATTCCGCGCCGGTCACGCTGCGGCCGGTCTTGAGCAGACCCAATTCGCGGGCCACCGCCTGCGCGGTCAGCGGGTGGTCGCCGGTGATCATCGCGACCTTGATGCCGGCCGACTCGCTCGCCTGCACGGCGGCCTTCGCCTCTGCGCGGGGCGGGTCAATCATCCCCACCAGGCCCAGGAAGGTCATGGCGCTCTCGGCGTCCTCGATCGCCGCGCCGGGTTTGGCGGCGACGCCCAAGACGCGCAACGCCTGATTGGCCATCCGCCGAGCCTGGGCCAGGATCCCCTCGCGCGCCACGGGATCGAGCGGTCGGACGCCCTCCTCGGTCAGCCACTGCGTGCAGGCGTCGAGGATGATCTCGGCCGCGCCTTTGGCATAGGCCCGCGGGCCGTTCCCGGTCGCATGCAGGGTCGTCATCCGCTTGGTTTCGGAGGTGAAGGGGATTTCGCTGATCCGCGGGAATTCGGCTTCCAGATCCGTCCGCGACAACCCGGCTTTGGCCGCGGCGACCACCAAGGCGCCCTCCGTCGGGTCGCCTTTGATGCTCCAGTGATCGTCTTTCGCAACCAGCCGGGCGTCGGAAGCCAAGACGGCCCCGCGCAGCAGTTCCAGAAGCGGCTCAGACGGGACGATGGAAGCGCCGTTCCGAGAAAAAGAGCCGGCCGGTTCATAGCCCGCGCCGGAGACTTCGACCAACTGGCCGGCGGCAAAGATCTGGCGGACGGTCATCTCATCGCGGGTCAAGGTGCCGGTCTTGTCCGAGCAGATCACCGTGGTGCTGCCCAGCGCCTCGACGACGGGCAGGCGGCGCACCAGGGCGTGGCGCTTGACCATGCGCTGGACGCCCAGGGCCAGCGAGATCGTCACGACGGCCGGCAGCGCCTCGGGCACGACGGCGACGGCCAGGGCAATGCCGAAAATGAACATCTCGATGAAGGGCTGGCCGCGCAGCCACCCCATGGCGACGATGATCGTCACGATGACCAGCGCGGCCATGGCCAGCGTCCGGCCCATCCGGTCCAGGTTCTCTTGCAGCGGCGTCCTGCCGGCCTCTACCGTCTGCAACATCCCGGTGATCTTGCCGAACTCGGTGTTCATGCCGGTGGCGACCACCACGGCCGTCCCCCGCCCATAGGTGGCTATGGTGCCGGAATAGACCAGGTTGCGGCGGTCGCCCAAAGCCATCTTTTCGTTTGTGAGCGGGGCGGTGTGCTTCTCCACCGGGACCGACTCTCCGGTGAGCGCGGCCTCCTCGATTTGCAGGTTGATGGATTCGGTCAGGCGCGCATCGGCCGGAACGACATCCCCCGCGCGCAGCCGAATGATATCCCCCGGAACCAGATGGCACGCCGGGATCTCGACCTCCTCGCCATGGCGAAGGACG
>VGJF01000031.1 GCA_016867585.1 Candidatus Aminicenantota bacterium
CTCGAGGACGAGGTCCGGAAGCGGACGGACGCCCTGGACGCCCTCGGGAACACGACCGCGGCCACGGGGAAAGGCTTCGCCATCGGCTCGGCGGCCCTCACGGCCTTGGCCCTGTTGGCCTCCTACGTCGAGGAGCTCAAGGTCGGGCTGATCCGGATCGGCCGGACGGTCATCGAGCTCGCCGACGGCTCGACGATCGAAACGGCCAAGGCCCAGTTCGTCGATTTCATGCATTATTACAACGTCCACCTCATGAATCCCATCGTCCTCGTCGGGATTTTCCTCGGAGCCATGATGGCCTTCTTGTTCTGCGGCCTGACGATCACCGCCGTCGGGCGGGCGGCGGGACGCATGGTCGACGAAGTCCGGCGCCAGTTCCGGGAAATCATCGGGATCATGGAGGGGAAGGCCGAGCCCGACTATCCCCGATGCGTGGCCATCGCGACCCGCGGAGCCCAGCAAGCGATGCTTCTCCCGGCCCTCCTGGCCATCCTCGTCCCCGTGGCCACGGCCCTCGTCTTCGGTGTTCCCGGAGTCATCGGGCTCCTCATCGGAGGGACGTCGACGGGCTTCGCCCTGGCCGTTTTCATGGCCAACACCGGAGGGGCCTGGGACAACGCCAAGAAATACATCGAGGAAGGAAACCTCGGCGGAAAGGGCTCGCCGGCCCACAAAGCCGCGGTCATCGGCGATACGGTCGGCGACCCCTTCAAGGACACCTCCGGTCCAAGCCTGAACATCCTCATCAAGCTCATGAGCATGGTCGCCATCGTCTTCGCCGGGGTGACCGTCGCCTTCTCCCTCTTCTAAAAAAAAGGGGGAACTCCTCTCGAAGGCCGAGAGAGAAACATCCTCGATTTGTCCTAAAGAACTTGGATGGCGTCGCCGCGGAGGCTGTGGGGTCCGGCCGAGGAGACGGCGACGTCCACGAATCGTCCGAGGACATCGGACGCGGAACGGAAATTGACGACCCGATACCCCTCGTCCCGGCCGGCGTAGACCTTTTCGTCTTTTTTGCTTTTTCCCGTGCAGAGGACGCGAATCGTCCTCCCGATGAAGCCGGCGTTGAGCCCGGACTGGATGTCCTTCTGGAGGGCTTGAACGTCGAGGAGCCGGCGGCGTTTGACTTCGGCCGGGACGTCGTCGGCGAGCCTGGCCGCCGCCGTGAGGGGGCGGGGCGAGTAGCGGAAGGAAAAGATGTCGGTGAACCGGATGTCCTCGAGAGCCGCCAGGGTTTCCCGGAACTCCGCTTCGGTCTCGCCGGGGAAGCCGACGATGATATCGGTCGAAAGGGCGATCTCCGGCATGCGGTCCCTGAGGTCGGCGACGAGACGGAAGTAGTCCTCCCGTCGATAGCCTCGCTTCATCCGGGAAAGAACGCCGTCGGATCCGGCCTGAAGAGGGAGGTGGAGCTGGCGGCAAATCTTGGGAGAGGAGGCCATCGCCGCGACGAGGGCCGGGGTGAAATTCTTGGGATGGGAGGTCAGGAACCGGATCCAGACGAGGCCCTCGATAGCGCCCGCACGAAGGAGCAGCGAGGGAAAATCCTCTCCGCTCTCGGGATCCCGATAGGTGTTGACGTTCTGGCCGAGGAACTGGACCTCCTTGAAGCCGCGCCCGGCCAAGCCCTCGATTTCCTCGAGGATCGAGCGGAGAGGCCGGTATTTTTCCCGGCCCCGGGCGAAGGGAACGACGCAGTAGGCGCAGAAGTTGTCGCACCCCTCCATGATCGTCACGAAGGCGCTGGCCGGGTTGCCGCGCAAGGCCAGGGATTGTCCTCCTTCCCGCCAGCTGCGCGTCCGCCCGACGGCGAGGACCCTCCGGGACCGGCTCGCGGCGACGATGTCGACGATCCGGGGATACTCGTCGGGACCGACGATGAAGTCGACCGTCCCCCGAGGTCCGAAGAGCCGCTCCTTCCGGAGCTCCGCGACGCATCCGGCGACGCCGACGATGAGGCCGCGGTCCCGCCGCCGGGACTGGAGCCGGCCGAGGTAGGAATGGAGCTTCTCCTCGGATTTTGCCCGGACGGCGCAGGTGTTGACGACCACGACCTCGGCCGCCGTCTCCTCCTTGACGGGCGCGGCCCCGGCCGCGGCCAACAGTCCGGCCATCCGCTCGGAGTCGTTCTCGTTCATCTGGCAGCCGAAGGTCCGGATGAAAATCCGGAGGCCGCTCAGGGCGAGGGCGGACGAAGCCATCAGAGAAGGGCGTCGACGATCTCGGCGGCGTCCTTGACGTAGTGGAGGCAAAGCGTCTGGAAGAGGTTTTTCTCCAGGGCGGCTTTCATGCCCTCGGCGGTTCCGATGTCACAGCCGAGAAGGCATCGACACGTCAGAGAACAGTGGAGATCCCTGAACTTCCGGGCGAACTCCTGCATCACGGCGTAGGTCTTGTCGCGGGCCGCGAGGTCCTCGGCCCGCGTCCGCCCGTGCTTCAGTCCGATGACCATGAACGCCCCGGTCACCGCCCCGCAGGCTTCGCCGAGATGGGCCAACCCGCCCCCGAGCGCCTGGGAAATCCTCAAGGCGACATCCCGGTCCAGGCCGAAGTCGTCGGAAAAGGCCGTCAAAACGGCTTGCGAGCAGCTGAAGCCCTCCTGGAATGTCGCCGCGGCGCGTTCGGCTTTGGTCATGGTCGTCACCTCGCCGACATTGTAGCCCAGGTGGGGGGGACGAGGGAAGGACGGCGTCTAGAGGCCGGCGTTCCGGCGGATCAACTGCCGGGCGGATTCCAAGCCGGCTTCGGAGATCCGGCTCCCGGACATCAGCCGGGCGATCTCGGCCACCCGATCCTCGAGCCCCAGCTTTTTGACGAAAGTGTAGGTCCTGTCGCGTTCGACCCGCTTGTCGATCCGGAAGTGATGGGCGGCGAAGGAGGCGATTTGGGGGAGGTGGGTGATGCAGATGACTTGGTGACGGCGGGCCAGGGAGCGGAGCCGTTGGGCGACGGCCTCGGCCGTTTGGCCTCCGATGCCGGCGTCGATTTCGTCGAAGACCATGGTTCGGCCGGAGGCCCGGTCTTTGCCGGCGGCCTTGAGGGCGAGCATGACCCGCGACAATTCGCCGCCCGAGGCGATTTTCCGGAGGGGCTTGACCGGTTCGCCCGGGTTGGGGCCGATCAAGAACTCGACGTCGTCCAAGCCGGTGTCTCGGGCCGCCGAGGCTTCGAACGGCGACGTCCGGCGGGTCCGGCAATCGACCACGAACCTGGCTTTTTTCATGCCGAGGAGGCTGATCTCCTTCTCGATGAGGGCTCCGAGGGCGGAAGCGGCCGTCCGGCGCTCGGCGGAAAGGCGGTCGGCCAGGACAAGATAAGCCTCGACCGAACGCCCGATCTCTCTTTCGGTCTCGGCCAACCGGCCTTGGATGAGGACGAGGTCCTCGCGTTCGGCTTTCAGGCGGTCGAGGTACGATCGGATCTCCTCGATTTCGCTCCCATACTTGCGTTTGAATCCCTCGATGAGGCTGAGACGCTCCTCGATGTCCTCCAGCCGTTCGGCCGGGGCGAATTCCGCCCCCCGGTGGCGGGCCAGATTCCCGGCCAGCTCCCCCACGGCGATGTTCAGGGACGGGGGGAGGTCGGCCGCCTCCCGGAACCTCGGGTCGATGGCCGCGAGGTCGGTCAGGACGGCCCCCAGGCGGGCGAGGAGGGTCGAGATCGAACGGTCGCCTTCATAGGCGATTTCGTAGGCTTCGTCGACGAGCGTCCGGATCTTCTCGGCGTTCTTGAGGATGTGGCGTTCGGTTCTCAGCTCCTCGTCCTCGCCGGGGCGGAGGCCGGCCTTTTCGATTTCCCGGATCTGGTATTCGAGGACATCGAGGCGGCCGGCCCTCTCCTTGGCCCGGCTCATCCACTCCTCGCGCCGCCGGTTGAGCCGGCGGAGGTTTTGGGCGGTTTTTTCGGTCTCTTCTCGGAGGGGCCGGGTTCCGGCGAACTCGTCCAGATAATCGAGATGGTTCTCGGTGTGGAGGAGAAAGACATGGTCGTTCTGTCCGTAGAGGTCGATGAGTTCGGAGGCGGCGTCCTTGAGCTTCTTCAGCGGGACGAGGACGCCGTCGAGATACGTTTTGCCCGGTCCCTCCAGGCCGACTGATCGTTGGATGGCGACTTCCGTTCCCTCGGCGGTCGCGGCCGAAGCTTCGACGACGGCTTCCTTGGCCCCGCTCCGGACCAGGTCGGGCCCGCCCTTTTCCCCGCAAATGAGACGGAGCCCGTCGATGATGATGGATTTGCCGGCCCCCGTCTCGCCGGTCAGAACGGCCAAGCCGGGCTCGAACTCGAGGGCGATGTCTTCGATCGTCGCCAGGTTCCGGATGCGGAGATGCCGGATCATTTCTTGAGGATGAGCGGCACGAGGGCTTTTTCGAGGTTGATCCGGCCGTAGCCGATCTGTTCGTCCGTGCCCCGGAGTTGGGCCGCGTTGACGTCGTCGGCGCTGTAGCGGATGATGTGCATGATCTGGGCCGGAGTCAGGCCGGGCTTGAGGCCCTTAATCAGGGCCGCCAGGCCCGAAACATGGGCCGTGGCGAAGGATGTCCCTCCTCCGTAAGCGTAGGGAAGATATTCGGCCGGAGTGAGGGCCTGGGGGTATGGGGCCAGGATCCGGACGCCCGGGGCGGCGGCGTCGACTTCGGGTCCGGTATTCGAAAAGTCGGCCCGGGCGTCGTTGTAATCCGTCGCCGCGACGGCGAAGACGGTGTTGTCGTAGGCGGCCGGATAATGAACCGCCCCTCCGCCGTTGCCGGCCGCCGCGGCGATGAAGACGCCCTTGTCGAAGGCGTATTTGCAGGCGTCCCGGATCGTGTTGGAGGCCGTCTCGGAGCCGAGGCTGAGGTTGATGATCCCGGCCCCGTTGTCGGCCGCCCAGCGGATCGCTTCGGCGACCTTGTCGCTCGGGCCGACGCCCGTCGCGTTCAAAGCCTTGACCGGCAGGAGGCGAGCGTTCCAGGCCACGCCGGCGATGCCTTCGCGGTTGTTCGTTTCGGCCGCGGCGATCCCGGCGACCATGCTGCCGTGGCCGTTGTCGTCGTCGGCCTCGAGGTCGTCGTTGATGAAATCCCGGCCGGGGCTTTTCAGCTTGGCCTTGAGGTCGGGATGGGACAGGTCGATCCCCGTGTCGATGACGGCGATGACGACGTTCGAGCTGCCCTTCGTCTCTTCCCAACCGGCCGTCGCTTTGATGTCGGCGCTGGCCTGGCCTCTCGGGCTGCCCGGAATCGTTCCGATCTGCTGACCCGTGTTCGAGAGGGCGTATTGATATTGAAAAAGCGTGTCGTTCGGCGTGACGGAGGCCCGGAGGAGATAATTCGGCTCGGCGTATTCAACATCGGGATTCCGGCCGAAGATCTCGACGAAGCCGTCGATGCTTTCTCCGGGAGGGACGGTCAGGAGATAGATGTCGAGGCGGGAAAGGCGTCGGACCAGGCGGGTCTCGAGGGCGACGAAGGCCGCCGCCCGGACGACGACGCCTGTCTGAGGTTTAAACTTGACCAGGATCTGGCCCTCGACATAGGCCGGTTCGGCCTGCCCGGGCGCGGGACAAGGCCGGGGGAGTTCCATGACGCCGATCGGGCGGGCCCGGGCCGCGGCCAGGAGGGCGGCGACGGCCAGGACGACCAATCCCAGGAAGGCGTTCCGCCGGGTGAGACGCTTCATCTTCCTTCTCCTTTGCTAGAAGGGAAAGAACGCCTTGAGCGACATTCCAAAATCAAATCCCGGGCTGCCCCCTTTTTTGGGATAGGGATAGACCGAAACCTCCCATCCCAATCCGAAGGCCGAGCCCGGCTCCCAGAGGATCCCTCCCGAAAGGGCCGCCCAGCCCCTTCCGGAGACGGGCTTCTTTTCCGAGCCTTGGAGGTCGCCGACCGATTCGTCCATCGTCACCGAACCCCAGATCCGATCGAAACTCGCCCCGAGGAAGGGCGAAAATCCCTCGAAACCACGATATGTCACGACCGGTCCGGCCCGAAGGTGCATCCAGGATCCTTGCATGTCGACCTCGCCGGCCTCGTTCAAGCCCGAAAGAGGCAGGGTTTTTTTGAAGCCCAGCGAGACCATGAACCGCCCTTCAACCTTGAAATCCCAAGAACCGAGTCGGGCGATGAAATTCTCCAGGCCGGCTCCGGCCGATAAACCTGCCCGGCTGCCGGCCTGGTCTTCGACCGAGAAGGGGAGAGACCTGAAGATGAGGCCGCTCCAGTCCGACATGTTCAAGCCGACAAGAGCCGAAATCCGCCATCCCTTAAGCCATTCGATCCGGACGCCGGCCGAAAGAAGGGCCTTGGCGAGGGTCGAGAAGCGCTCTTTCTCATCCCAGGCGATCGCCCGGGCGCTGTAATCGAGGTCGAGCAGGGGCTCGAGGCGCGGCCGGGACGCCGTCTCCTGGGCCGAGGCGGGATTAGCCGCGGCGATAACGGCCAGGGCCGAAGCCAGCGCCGCGGCGGCGCATCGGTGGGCGGGGAAGGCCATGGTCGTTTCCTCAGGCTTTTTTGGCCGGCTCTTTGGCCGGAGGCGCGGCTTTGGCTTTAAGGGCCTCGATCTCCTTGAGGCGCTTGACGGCCTTTTTAGCGTGGGAGCTCTTCGGGAAGTCGGTGATGAGCTTGGTGAAAAACGGACCGGCTTCATCGACCTTGCCCCATTGGAAGAAGGCGTCTCCCAGGGTGAAATAAAGCTTGTCGAGACCGGAGTAGAAGGGATAGTTCGTCAGGACTTCGGTCAATCGGACCGTGGCCGCCCGGAACGCCTTGACCCGGTAGTAGTGATAGCCGATGATGTAGTTGTGCTCGGCCAGTCGCTCCTCGCAGGCCTGGATCTTCTCCCTCGCCTTTTCCGCTTCTTCGGTCTGGGGGTAGGTCGTCGTCACCCGCTTGAATTCGTTCAGGGCCTGGATCGTTTTCTGCTGGTCCCGTCCCGGCTTGAGGATTTTCGTGAAGAAGGACATGGCGACTTGATATTGGGCGTAGGCGGCCGAGGGGCTGTAGGGGTAGAGGGAGATGAACTGGCGGTATTCGGTCGCGGCCAGGATCATGTTGCCTTCGTCGCCGGCCGCGAAATACGTGTCGGCGATGGCCAGCTGGGCCCTCTGGGCGTAAAAGCTCCTCGGGAAGGAGTCGATGATCTGGCGGAGATAGAGGCGGGCCCGCTCGGGGTCTTTTTTGAGGTATTTTTCGGCTTCCTTGAAGAGGGCTTCATCCGAGGTGGCGAGCTCGGGGGCGATCTGGGGCGGCCTCGAGCCGCGGCATCCCCCGCCGGCCGCGGCGAGGAGGGCGATGATCAAGACGGTCAGCGTGCGTCTCATGGTCGTGTTCTTTCAGAAGCCGAACGGCGTCGGCTCCTTGGATAAAGGCTTCGGATGTCCTCCCATTCCGCGGCCAGGCCGTCGCGGAGGGAGGATTGCGGCCGGTAGCCGAGGTCTCGGCCGGCTTTGGCGATGGCCGCGTGGGTGTCGGGGACGTCCCCCTTCTGTTTCTCCAGGCGCCGAATCCGCAACCGCTCGCCGGTCACGGACTCGATGAGCGGAAAGAGGCGGTCGAGGCGCTCCCGGTGGCCGCCGCCGATATTGTAGACCTCCCCCGCCCGGCCCTTGAGGAGAGCGGACAGACAGGCTTCGACGATGTCGTCGACATAGGTGAAGTCCCGGGTTTGGCGCCCGTCGCCGAAGACCGGAATCTCGGCCCCGTCCAGGACGGCCTTGAAAAATTTATGGAAGGCCATGTCCGGCCGCTGGCCGGGCCCATAGACCGTGAAGAATCGGAGAGAGATGGTCGGCAGGCCGTAGTTCCGGAAATAGAGCGAGCAGAGCTGCTCGGCCGCGAGTTTGGTCACCCCGTATGGCGAGAGGGGGCGGACGGGGCTCTCCTCGGTCATCGGCATGTCCGGGGTCTGGCCGTAGACCGAAGAGGAGGAGGCGTAGACGATCTTCGGCCCGCCGCCCGTCTTGGCGGCCTCGAGAAGCCGTTGGGTGGCGGCGATGTTGTGGCGGAGGTAAGTCCGGAAATTCCGCCCCCAGCTCGACCGCACGCCCGCCTGGGCGGCCAGGTGGAACACCGCCTCGGCCCCGCGGAGAAGGCGGCCGAGGGGAAGGTCGTTGAGGTCCCCCCGGACGAGCCGGAACCGGGGATGGGCCCGGAAACGGGCGATGTTCCGGGTTTTCATCCAGGCCGGGTAATAGGCCGTGAAAACGTCGAGGCCGACGACATCGCATCCTTCCTCGAGGAGACGGCCCGCCAGATGGGACCCGATGAATCCGGCCGCGCCCGTGACGAGGATCTTCATCGATCGACTGGCCTTCCGACAAGATCCCGCATTTGAGCCACGGCCTGGCCCGGGTCGGGATGGTTGAAGACGGCATGGCCGGCGACGAAGACCTGGGCGCCGTCCTCGGCCAAGGCGGCGATATTGGCGGCGCTCACTCCCCCGTCGATCTCGATGAGGGCGGGGGCGCCCGTCTCCCGGATCCAACGGCGGAGCCGGCGGATTTTCCCCCTGGAGGCCTCTATGAACGGCTGGCTTCCGCGGCCGGGGTTGACGCACATGAGGAGGACAAAGTCGAGATCGGCGAGGAGCTCCTCGAGAATCCCCAGGGGGGTGCCGGGGTTGAGGGCGAGGCCGGCCTTTCGTCCGGCGGATTTGACGAGGCCGAGGTCGCGGTGGGGATGGGCGGAGGCTTCGGGATGGAACGAGATCCAGTCCGCCCCGGCTTCGAGGAACCAGGGGATGACCTCTGCGGGGGAGTCGACCATGAGATGGACATCGAGGGGCAGGCGCGTCTCCTTCTTGAGGGCCTTGACCAGACCGGGGCCGAAGGTCAAGTTCGGGACGTAATGCCCGTCCATGACATCGACATGGACGAGGTCGGCTCCGGCCCGTTCGACGACTCGGACGGCCTCGGCGATCCGGACGACGTCGGCCGACAGGAGGGAAGGGGCGATCATGTTCATGTCAGCGGCTCACTTCGAGAAATATTTCGTTGCGCTTGAGGAGGGGCTGTCCGTGGACCGGAGATTGCTTGAGGATAAGGCCCGAGTCCAGGCCGGGGTAATAGGCGTGCGAGACGTCGGCGACTTTGAACCCCAGGGCCCGGAGGCGGCTCAGAACGAACGGGGCCCTCAAGCCGATGAGGTCGGGCATGATGTAGGAGGCCTCGCGCTCGCCCTGGCTGACGAGGAAGTCGACCGGGGTCGCCCGGGCGACGACGGCCCCGGCGGGAGGAGACTGGGCGATGATCCGTCCGGCGGCGTGGGAGGACGTGTGGATCCGGGAGAGATGGCCGCGCCGGAGGCCGGCCGTCTTCAGGGCCCCGACGGTCCATTCGAAACTCCGATTTTCGCACAGGGGGACGACGACCTGTTCGCTTCCCTGGCTGACGGCGACCCTGATCGTCCGCCGGGGCTTGACCCGGGAGCCTGGGGCCGGCTCCTGGGCGACGATCCGTCCCCGCTCGTGCCGGAGGTCGAAGACGTAGTCCCGGATGGACAAGGAGATTTTTTTAGCGGCCAGCTCGGCCCGGGCGCTCTCCAGAGTTCGCCCGATGAGGTCGGGGAGGCCGACCAACTCGCCCCGGAGGATGACTTCCGAGGCGGCGTTAGCCGCGGCGAAAAAGACGACGAGGGACGCGAGAATAGAGATGAGCCAGACGTCCGATGTTTTGACCGACATTCAACGGCATTCCAGACAGGCCGTCATCATTTCTACCACATTCTCAAAACGGTGTAAACAGGGGAAAGGTTGCCCCCCGTCCCTGTGATATAATCCGCCCTCGAGGAGCGACGCATGACGAACCGGGTGAGCGATTTCCGCAGCGATACGGTCACCGTCCCGACTCCGAACATGCGACGGGCCATGGCCGAGGCCGAGGTCGGGGACGATGTCATCGGCGTCGACCCGACGGTCCAGAAGCTCGAAACCCTGGCCGCAGGGATCATGGGCAAGGAGGCCGCCTTGTTCTGCCCCTCCGGGACGATGGGCAACGCGATCGCCGTCAAGGCCTGGACCCAGGAGCTTCAGGAAGTCATCGTCGAGGCCCGGTCCCATATTTTCAACCTCGAGTCGACCCATCTGACCTTCATCTCCAGGGTCACGCCGCGGCCTTTGCCCTCGGTCCGCGGGGCCATGGACCCGGAAGACGTCGAGCGGTCCGTGAGAAAGCCCAACGTCCACACCCCCCAGACGACGCTCATCTGCGTCGAGAACACCCACAATAACTGGGGCGGGGCCGTCCTCCCTCTCGACAACTTGAAAGCCCTCCGGGCCGTGGCCGACCGCCACGGTCTCCGGCTCCATATCGACGGGGCCAGGATCTTCAACGCCAGCACGGCCTCCGGAGTCCCGGTCCGGGACTACGCGCGATGCGCCGATTCGATGATGTTCTGCCTGTCCAAGGGCCTTGGGGCTCCGATTGGGTCGATGCTCGCCGGTCCGACGGATTTCATCGACTACGGCCGGAGGATCCGGAAAGCCCTCGGAGGAGGGATGCGCCAAGTCGGCGTCATCGCCGCCGCCGGGCTCCTGGCCTTGACCGAGATGGTCGGCCGACTGGTCGAGGACCACCGCCGGGCCGAACGTCTGGCCGAGGCCATTGCGGCTTTCCCGGGCGTCAAGATCGACCCGGCCGACGTCCAGACGAACATCCTCATCTTCGGGTTCGAGCATCCCCGGTTGACGATTCCGGCCTTTCTCGGCGGGCTTCGGGAGCGGGGGGTTCTGGCCTTGGCCGCACCGGGAGACGTCGGCATCCGGATGGTCACCCACAAAGACGTCGACGACGAGGACGTCGAGCAGGCCGTGAAGGCGTTCCGCGGGCTGTTAAATTAGGGCCTCGGCCACGGCCTCGGCCAGATCCAAGACTCTGACGTCGGCGCGATCCTTGTCCTTGAGGGCGTCGCGGAGCATCGTCGCGCAAAAAGGGCAGCCGGTGGCCACGGCCGACGCCCCCGACCCGAGGACCTCCTCGGCCCGCTTGTGATTGACCCTGGTCCCGAGTTTTTCCTCGGTCCACATCAATCCCCCGCCGGCGCCGCAGCAGAAGCTGTGCTCCCGGTTGTTCTCGAGTTCGACGACTTTGCTTCCGGTCCGGGCCAAGACGTCCCGCGGGGCCCGGAGAATCCCGTTGTGGCGGCCGAGATAGCAGGGGTCGTGGTAGGCGATCGGCCCGCCCTTGGCCCGGATCTTGAGGCGCCCCCGGACGAGGAGGCCGTGGAGGAACTCGGCGTGATGGACGACCGAGATCGTCCGATAGTGGGCTTTGGCCGCCGGGTCAAGGGACGGAAGGACGTCGAGAAGGCGGGGGTATT
The DNA here is from genome assembly GCA_016867585.1 of Candidatus Aminicenantota bacterium. GTDB lineage: Bacteria > Acidobacteriota > Aminicenantia > Aminicenantales > UBA4085 > JAAZPG01. Next base: position 11,295 of record VGJF01000031.1, read on the forward strand.
CGTGGCGGAACGTGTTGAATCCATGGGGGCAGACGGTCAGGATGTTCCGGACGTTGTATCGGGCGAACGTTTTGATCGTCTCCGCGGCCAGGGTCTGGGCCAAATATTCATTCCCCAGGCGGCGGGCCGAGTCGCCGCAGCATTTTTCTGCGTTTCCGAGGATGGCGAAATCGATCTCCGCGGCCGCGAGGCAGCGGGCGAAAGCCCGGGCGATCTTCCGGCCTTCCTCGTCGAACGAGGCCGAGCATCCCGCCCAGAACAGGTATTCGGCCTCCGGCCGCTCGGCCAGGGTCGGGACGCCCAGGCCTTCGGCCCATTCCCCGCGCTTGGCGAAGCCGATCCCCCAGGGATTGGCGTTCGTCTCGAGGTTGCGGAAAAAGGCCCCGAGCTCGGTCGGAAACCGGCTCTCCATGAGGACTCCGCTCTGGCGGAGCCCGACGAGTTTGCGGATGTGCTCGATCTCGACCGGACAGACGTGCATGCACGCCCCGCAGGTCGTGCACGTCCAGATCTCATCCTCGGAGTGGACGCCGGGGACGAGGTTCGGCAGGCCCTCGGGGCGGCCTTTGAGAAGGGCCTTCCGAACGCCGAGGAGGTGGCGTTCCATGTCGCAGAGGATCATCTTGGGGGAGAGGGGTTTTCCCGTCTGGAAGGCGGGGCAGACGTCTTGGCAGCGGCCGCATTCCATGCAGGCGAAGGCGTCGAGGTTGTCCTTCCAGCCGAAATCGGAGGCCTTCTCGAGGCCGAACCGCTCGCTTTTTTCGAGGTCGAGGGCGGGGATGACCCGGCTCGACCCGGGGTCCCGGACAAGGACGTTGAGCGAGCCGGCGAACATGTGAAGATACTTCGAGTGGGGGACGTAGGCGATGAAGGCGTAGACGAGGAGGATGTGGAGCCACCAGCCGATCTTGAAGTGGGAGGTCACGGCCGCCGCACTCAGGCCGGCCTCTTGGACGGCGCCGGCCAGACGGGCTCCGAGGAAGGACAGCCGCTCCGTTCCGGGATGGTGGGCGATGGCGAAGGCCTCGTAATAGAGGAAGCTCAGGGTCACGAGGACGAGGGCCGTGTAGATGACCGCCGAATCGCCGGGCGTCGTCCGGTATCCTCGGGGGCGGACGACGAACCGCCTAACGGCGAAAAACAGGACGCCGAGGAGGACGAGGACGGCCATGAGGTCCACGACGAAGGAGAACAGCAGCCCGAGTCCGCCCTCGCCGAGGAGAGCGAAGCCGGGGATGAAGCCTTCGAAGGTGTGGTTGACGGTCAGGGTGTCGAAGGTCAGGGCGCTGTAGAAGATGAAGACATGGGCCAATCCGGTGAAGCGGCGCTCGTTCTTGAGCGTGCAGCGCTGGAGGAGGATTTTGCCGACCGCGTGGACCAGCCTTCGGCCGATCCCGTCGAATCGGTTTTCGGGCCGTCCGGCCCGGACGATGCGATAGCGGCGGTAGATGGGGGCGAGGAACAGGACGGCCATGGCCAGGATGATGAAGATGAACAGCGTCTTCTCGAGCGGCGAAAGCATGTCCCTTCTCCTCTAGAAAGAATAAGTCAGGCCCAAGCGGGCGACCCGGGGGGGTTGGATTTCGGTCGCGAAGCGGAGCGGAAAATTGTCGTTTGTCCAGGGGCTTTCCTCGGTCGCCAGGTGCTGATTGAACAAGTTGAAGACATCGGCCAGGAAGCGGAGCGTTCCGGCCCGGCCCAGGCGGATGCGTTTTTCGAGCCTCAGGTCGACGGTCATGTTGAATTCGTACCGGGCCACCCCCCGGGGAAAGGCCAGGACGGCGAACGGGCCCTGGGGGGGGCCGTCGACGACGATCTTGCGGGCGAAGGGCTGGCCGTCGTAGTACTTCGCCACCGCCCCGGCGCCGAAGCCGAACGGCAAGGCCAGGGAGACGCCGAGGCGGGCCGTGTACGCCCGGTCGAAGCGGGGCCTTCCCCGGGCGTGGATTTCGGCGTTTGGGTTGTCGTAGAGGAGGCCGACGACGCCGTCGTCGTTTTCCCAAGCCGTGTTTCCGGGGCTCGTCGTCTGGTAGGCTTCGGTCGCGGTCAAGGCGAGGAAGAAGACCGTCCGATCGGTCGGCCGTTTCCACGCGACGAGATCGAATCCTTTGTAGGTCGACCGGCGGGACATCCCGCCGGGATTCGACAGGAGATAATAATCCCGGCCCAGGGTCTCGGGCTTCTGGCTGAAGACGGTCAAGGTCAAGTCGTCCGGCGTTCCGACGATCCGGTCGTCGCCGGGGTCGAAGACGGACATCGGGACATAGTCCGACGCCCCGACGCCCGTGTTGACGGTCTCGACGAGGTCGCCCGCCTCGCGGAGATAGCCGGCCGCCGAGAGGAACCAGCCCCGGCCGAGGTCTCCGACGAAAGCGATCAGGAATTCGTCGGTCCGGGGACGGAGGATGTCCGGGTCGATCCCCCCGAATCTCGGGCCTTCCCGGCGGAGGAGAGGGCCCTGTTCCTCCGCCTGGAACCGACCGTCGCCGTCGTCGTTCCAACGATAGACCAGGCCTCCCGGGGCGTCGGGATTTCCCCAGGTCAGGTAATTCAAGGGCAACGCCCCGTAATATCGGGCCGCCGCGACCCGGAAGGCCGAGGCGCGCTTTCGGGAAAGGGGGAGGTCGATCCGGAGGCGGGGGGACACATCGAACCACTTGATCGAGGCCGCGCGGCTCCAGCCGGCGGCTCCGGCCGCGTGGAGGCCGAGGGTCAGGGAAAAACCGCCGGGCAGGGCGATCATATCCTCGGCGAAAATCGAGATTTCGGCCGAGGACTCGGCATGGCGGAACGGGGATTCATAGCGAACGACCTCGGCCGGCGCTCCTTCGAAATAGCGGACCAGGAGATTGTCCTTGGCCGTCAGCCGGGACCGGGAGAATGAACTCCGGAGCTCGAAGCCGTAGCGGAGGAAATGGTCGGTCGGACCGAGATGCGGCCGGACGGCCCGTCCCTCGAAAAGGGCGGTCAAGCGGGTCCGGGCGCCGGTCGCCTCGCCGGGCGCCGCGGTCTTCGGGATTCCGGTCAGGAGGTCGATTCCGGGCGGGCCGTCCGTCCCCTCGGCCTGGAGGCCCCGCTTGAGGTCTGCCCGGGCCAGGCTGAAGCCCCAGCGGGAGGAGCCGCGCGGCCGGGGCTTCGACTCGCGGCTGACCAGGAAAACATTATGGACGTTTCGCTCGTCGAAGGTCGCTTCGGGAGGGACCCGGCGGCCGGCCCCGGAGGTCGGATGTGAAGCGACCTGACCCGTCCAGAGGAATCGGAAGGTTCCCCGTTCGTCGCCGCGGCTGAGGCGGAGGAGTCCCGAGCCGAGGCCGGACCGGTCTTCCGGCTCGAACTCGGCCATGTCCCGGTTGGCCGATTGGTTCGTCCAGGACGTGAAAAACCGCCACCCTTCGTCTCCGAGGGGGCCCGACAGAGTGAGGTTGAGGTCCATGAGACGGTTGAGGCGGTTGGTCTCGCCGAGGCCCTCGGCGACGAGAGCCGGCGTGATGTTCGACGTCGTCAACGCCTTGTCGAGGTAAAAGGCCGACACGCCGCCGTGGAAGTGCGGAGTCCCCTCCCGCGGAATGAGATGATAAACCCCCCCGGGCCCCGCCGTCCTCGGGGAAAGGGCGGCGTTGTCTAAAACCGCGAAGCCGAGCGAAAAGACGTCGGGGATGAATAGGGGGAGGCCCGTCCGGAAAGGGTCGGTGACGTCGAAGCCGTCGAGCAGATAGACGTTCTGGGTCCAGGAGGTCGCGCCCCGGGCGCTGAAAAGGGCCGGGAAGGTCCCCCAAAGCCCGCCGACGTCGATCCTGTCGACCGTGGCCGAAAAATCCTGGTTTTCGAGAAGGGACCAGACCGAATGGACGGTCGGGAGAGCATCCATCTGGCCGCGGGAAATGACCGTCCGGGCGGTCGGGAAGGCCGAATCACGGCCCTCGTCGACTTGCCGGGCCGGCTCGGCCTTCGGCCCGACGAAAAGCTTGCGGTAAGCCCGGCCGTCGGGCTCGATCCAAATCGTCCCCCTTTTCTCGAGGGCGGACCCCGTTCCTTCGACCCCGATCCGGTAGGCCCCGGGGGGGAGCCCGACCAGGCCGTACCAGCCCTTCTCATCTGAAACGGCCTCTCCGGCCCTCACGCCCGACTCGGTCCAAAGGGCGACCCGGGCCCCGGCCACGGCCCGGCCGTCCGCGTCGAGGACGTGCCCCCAAAGAAGCCCGCTTTGGACGGACTCGGCGGGTCGGCAGAGGGCCAGGAAGAGGGCGGCCGCGGTCAGCCAACGTCGTTCGGGTATGGGCAAAGTCACGATCTTTGGCAATCGCTCGAAGCCCGTCCATTGTCTCCACATCGAAAGGCCCTGTCAAGAATTTGAAAAACGGCCGAGGGTCGGATATCTTAGGGGTCCGCGAATACGGAGGCCTGCCATGGTAGGGAAAGCGGACCTGGCCATCATCGGCGGCGGACCCGGCGGCTATGTGGCCGCCCTCCGGGCCGCCCAACTCGGTCGGCGCGTCGTCCTCGTCGAAGAGGATGCCGTCGGCGGAACCTGCATGAACTGGGGATGCATCCCGACGAAGCATCTCCTCCACCAGACCAGGCTTTTTCGGGAGCTCCGGACGTCGAAGATGTTCGACGGGCCGGCCGGCGAGATCGTCCTGAACTGGGCCCGGGTTCAGGCGGACAAGCGGAGGGTCGTCGACCGGCTCGTCCGGGGGGTCGAGTTCCTCCTCCAAAGACACGGGGTCGAAGTCGTCAAGGGGCGGGGGATGCTTCGCGACGAGCGCCGGATCTCCGTCCGGACGACGGCCGGAGAAGAAACGACCGTCGAGGCGGGCCGGATCATCCTGGCCGCCGGGAGCCGGGCGGCCGAGCTGCCGGGCCTCGCCCTCGACGGCCGACGGGTCGTCTCCAGCACCGAGGCCCTGGGTTTCGAGACGCCGCCGAAGTCGCTTCTCATCGTCGGGGCCGGGGCGATCGGCCTCGAAATGGGGACGATTTACAGCCGGCTGGGGACGGCCGTGACCGTCCTCGAGATCCTGCCAGGGATTCTTCCCGGATGCGACCGCGAAATCGGTCAGCGCCTGGAGCTCCTGCTCAAGAGACAAGGCTTGACAATCCTGACCGGGATGAAGATCGAGAAAGCCGAGGTCCTGGAAGACGGCGTCGCCGTCGAGGGGACTTGCTTGAAGACGAAGACCGTATTTTTCCATCGAGCCGAGGTGTTGCTCCTGGCCGCCGGCCGGAGGCCGAACTCGGACCGTCTGTGCGAAGGAGCCCCCTTTTTCGCTTTGGACGGCTCGGGCTGGGTGAAAGTCAACGACCGGCTGGAGACGAGCGTCCCCGGAATCCTGGCTATCGGAGATCTCGTCGGCGGGAAGCTCCTGGCCCACAAGGCTTCCCATGAAGGCCTAGCCGCGGCCGCGATCGCCGCCGGGAAGGCCGGGCCGGCCGTTCATCCTCCCGTTCCGATGGCCGTTTTCACCGAGCCCGAATTCGCCTCGGTCGGCCTGACCGAAGAGGAGGCCAGGGAGCGGTCGGACGCGGTCCGGGTGGGGACGTTTTCTTTCCAGGCCAACGGGAGGGCCCTGACCATGGGCAGCCCCGAAGGCGTCGTCAAGATCGTCGCCGGAGAGGGCGGCCGCATTCTCGGGGCCCATATCCTCGGTCCCGGCGCGAGCGACCTCCTGTCCGAGGTCACCTTGGCCGTGACGGCGGGCCTTCCGGCTTCGGCCGTGGCCGATGCGGTCCACATCCACCCCACCCTTTCGGAAGCGGTCATGGAGGCGGCGGCCAAGGTCGAGGGCCGGGCCGTCCACGCCTTGAATTGAGGAAGGGACCTACTTGATGTAGCCCAGGGCCCGGAGCATGTCCTCGGCCTTCTTGTCGATCCTGATTTCGGTTTTCTTGAACAAGATCTCCCTGGCCCTCTCCTCGAGAATCGGCTGAAGCGGCCGGGCTTCGCCCGGAATCCCATCCGGACCTCCGAGGTTCCGGTATTCCTCCGGGTCGGAACGGAGGTCGTAGGCTTCGAGTTTGCCCTGGCCGGGCGTCAGGATGAGGTGCCAGGGAAAGCGGCGGAGGGCGAATTTGTCGTGGGCGGCTTCCGGACGGAAGGTCGCCGAGAAGAGGTCGCGGTCCGGCGGCGCGGGAGGTCCGAGGAGGCTCCGGCCTTGACGCCGCCCGGTCCGAAAACCGGCCCGTTCGGCGACCGTCGAGAAGACGTCGAGGAGGACCGCCGGATCGTCTCGGACAAGCCCGCGGGCTCCGGATTCGGGATCGACGATGATGAGAGGGACGCGGAGGTAATAGGCATAGAGGTAATGAATATGGCCGATGTGGGGTTCTCCGGCCGCGCTGACGAATTCCCCGAGGCCCTCGCCGTGATCCCCGGCGACGACGACAAGGGTCGTGTCCCAAAGGGCGAGTTCGTCGAGCTTGGCCCAGAGGCGGTCCAACTCGCGGTCGAGGAATTCAACCTCCCGCCGGTACATCGCCCTCACTCCCTCGACCGACCAGACCGGCCGGCCGCGGAAGACGAGGCGGACCGACCGGGGCTCGGCCGCCTCGATCGTCATCACCGCCCCCTCCTTGGCGAAATGGATGCCGTCCTCGGTCCGGACCTCCCAGCCCGGGCCGAAGACGGGTTGACCGACGCCGGAGGTTCCGGAAAGGATTTCCAACCGGTCGAACCGGGCCAAGAACGCGTCCGGCCTGGCCGGAAAGAGATTTCGGATTTTCCAGACCAGAGTGTTTCTGCCCCGCCTCAGGGCCAGGGGGACATCGACGGTCGTGTATTTGGCCAGGCTGTAGGAACCGATAGGCCCGCCGTTGAGAACCAGGTCGAGGTCGTCGGGCGTATCGGGGGGGGCGTAGGGGTCGTGGGGTCGGAATAATG
>VGJF01000032.1 GCA_016867585.1 Candidatus Aminicenantota bacterium
ACCTGCAACCTATTGGTTACAAGCGCCCCGGAATTTCTTCCGGGCTCGGACTATCTCTTCGCCCGTCCCGCGTCGCCGCGGGCGAGGGCGTCGGGCGCTTCCCCCGGGACGAAAGTTTCGCCCGGAGTACGAGCCGAAGCTCTAGTCTCTGCACCTTCCCGGCCGGCTCCTCGGAACCGGCCCGGCTTGGCTCAGGATGACCCTTCTCCGCGGACCGCGGAGGGAGGGCTCCCCTGAATTCACCCGATTTTCCATCCGGGATCTCTCCCGGACGCTGCAACTCATGTTACAGCCAACCGCTCTGCCAATTGAGCTACCGGGGAGCAGTCGGCGATAATCTAGCACGAACCCCGCGGGATTTCAAGATAAAGCGGGGATATGATATCTTGAGCCCTTCCCATAAGCGCGGAGGAGGCTTCATATGAAGACGATCGGCCTGATCGGAGGAATGACCTGGCATTCGACCGCGGATTACTATCGATTCATCAATGAAGGCGTTCAAAAGCGGCTGGGCGGGAACGCCTCGGCCCGGCTCGTTCTCTGGTCCATGGAGTTCGCCGAAATCGAGGCGTTCCAGGAGACCGACAATTGGGAGCGGATGACGGCCTTGATGGTCGACGCCGCCCGTCGGATCGAGGCCGCCGGGGCGGAATGCGTGATCATCTGCGCCAACACGATGCATCGGACGGCTGAGGCGGTCGTCGCCGCCGTCAAGACTCCCCTTCTCCACATCGCCGACGCGACGGCGGCCGAAATCCGCCGGCAAGGATTGAAGACCGTCGGCCTCCTCGGGACGCGCTACACGATGGAGATGGATTTTTACCGAAAACGCCTCGAGAAAAAGCACGGACTCGTCGTCCTCATCCCGGAACCTGACGAGAGGCGGACCGTCCACGGCATCATCTATCATGAATTGGCCCACGGCGTCATAAAGGACGAGAGCCGGAAAGCCTATCTGGAGATCATGGACAAGCTGGCCGGCCGGGGCGCTGAAGGGATCATCCTCGGCTGCACCGAGATTCCCCTCCTCGTCAAGCAGCCCGACACCCCCCTCCCCCTCCTCGACACGACGGCCCTCCACGCCCAGGCCGCCGTCGACTTCGCCCTCTCCGATTAGAACGGGGCCGGGGACAAAGAAATACGGGGACACATACCTTATCTGTCCACTTTTGAGGACAGATCAGGTATGTGTCCCCGTATTTATTTTGACAAAATCAAAGGGGCTGTGTTATTTCTTGACATCTTAAGAAAGGAGTTCCATGGCCACGGGTGTCGAGCGCTGGGTCGAGGAGCTGGCCCGCCTCTTCGAGCCTAAACGGGTCTATTGGTGCGACGGCTCCGAAGCGGAAGCCCACCGCCTGATCGAAGCCGGGATGCTCGAGGAGAAAATCGCCCATCACAACGTCTTCTATGAGCTCAATCAGCGGAACTGGCCCAAGGCCTACCTCCACCGCAGCCACCCGACGGACGTCGCCCGGACGGAACAGTTGACCTTCGTCTGCCATCCCGAGCAGGACCAGGCCGGCCCGAACAACAACTGGATGCCGATCCCGAAGGCCAAGGCCCTGATGACCAAGCTGTCGAAAGGGGCCATGCGCGGGCGGACGATGTACGTCCTGCCTTACGTCATGGGTCCGCTTGATTCTCCCTACGCCAAGGCCTGCGTCCAGGTCACCGACGTCTCCTACGTCGCCGTCAGCATGAGGATCATGACCCGGCTGGGGTCCCATGTCCTCAAGAAAATCGGATCGGGAGACAACTTCGTCAAAGGCATCCATTCGGTCGGCGATTTCGACCCCAACCGCCGCTACATCATGCACTTCCCCCGGGAAGGCCTGGTCTGGAGCATCGGCTCGGGCTACGGCGGGAACGCCCTCCTCGGCAAGAAGTGCTTTTCCCTCCGCATCGCCTCTTATCTCGGCCTCCGCCAGGGCTGGCTGGCCGAGCACATGGTCATCATGGGGATCGAGGACATCAAGGGGCACACGACCTACATTACCGCGGCCATGCCCTCCGCCTGCGGCAAGACCAACTTGGCGATGCTGGAGTCGGCCCTCCCCGAGTACAAGGTCACGACCGTCGGCGACGACATCGCCTGGATGGGGACGGGCCTCGACGGCCGGCTCTACGCGATCAACCCCGAGGCGGGCTTCTTCGGCGTCGCCCCCGGCACGGGAATGTCGACGAATCCCAATATGGTCCGGACGCTCAAGGCTTCGAATTTCTACCCGACGCTCTACACCAACGTCGCCCTCGACCTCGACCGGAACGAGCCCTGGTGGGAAGGGCTCGGCCCTCCCCCGCCCCGCTTGGCCGATTGGCAGGGGCGGCCCTGGGACCCGGCCTCCAAGACGAAGGCCGCCCACCCCAACAGCCGGTTCACCGTCTCCCTCTACAACTGCCCGACAATCTCCCCCGAGGTCGACAATCCTAAAGGCGTGCCGGTCTCGGCCATCCTCATCGGCGGCCGCCGCTCCCACCTCATGCCCCTCGTCGTCGAGGCTTTCGACTGGACCCACGGCGTCTTCATCGGGGCCCGGACGGGCTCGGAGACGACCGCCGCTGCGGCCGGGGCCGTAGGAGCCCTGCGGAGAGACCCCTTCGCCATGCTCCCCTTCTGCGGCTATAACATGGGCGACTACTTCCGCCACTGGATGAACCAGGGCGCCCTCATGCGGACGCCGCCGAAGATTTTCGCGGTCAACTGGTTCCGGGTCGACGAGAACGGGACATTCGTCTGGCCCGGATTCGGCGACAACATGCGCGTCCTGAAGTGGATCCTCGACCGCGTCCACGGACGGGTCGGGGCCCGGGAGACGCCCATCGGCCTCGTCCCCCACGTCGAGGACCTCAACCTCGACGGCCTGGGCATTCCCTGCTCGAAGATCGAGAAGCTGTTCGAGGTCCGGCCGGCGGAATGGAAGGGCGAACTCAAGGACATTCGGAAATTTTTCGACCGGTTCGGCCGCCAAATCCCCTACGAGATGCGGAACCATTACGATAAGATGGAGAAATCCCTCAAAGCCTGAAGGAGGGAGGGGAAGACGGGGGACGCGACGAGCCTCATGTCCCCGCTTTAAAAGCGGTAGCTGGCCTGCTTGGCGATTTTGCGGTAATCGGGCCCGGTCATCTCGACGACCTTGCACATCTCGTAGATTCGCGACCGGAGGCGGACGCCGATCCGGTCGACGAGAGAGTCGTCCTTGGGGGCGAAACCGCTTTTTTTGAACATCGGCTGCCGGGCGTCCTCTTCCTCGGCCGTGTCGAGATAGTTCGAGGTGAAAATCGTCAGCTTCCGCTGGTTGTAACGGTGGTTGATGATGTAGAAGACGGTCTCCTCGACCCAGGGCGAGGGGCGCTTGGCCCCCAGCTCGTCGAGGACGAGAACCCGGCTCTCGAACACGGGAGCCAGGATGTCGGACTCGGAGACGGCCGAATCAGGGGTGAAGGTGTTCTGGATGTCGCGGATGAGGTCGCGGAAGTCCGTGAAGAGACAGACGGCGTTCTTCGCGGCCGCGAGTTCGCGGAGGATGGCCGCCGCAAGATGGGTTTTCCCGACGCCGCAAGGCCCCAGGAAGAGAAGGCCCACGTCCTGGACGGGATAGTTCTTGACGAACTGCCGGGCGATCTTCAGGGCGTCCCTGTGGCTGTCGTTATGGACTTCGAAATTGTCCAGGGTGCAGTTCCGGTAGCGGCGGGGGATCCGCACCCGCTCGAGGAGGACGGCGGCTTCCCGGGCGGCGTAACAGCCGCAGCGCCGGGCCGTCCGACCGCCCCCCGTCGGGACGACCACCCAGCCCGTATCCGCGCATTCCGGACAGGCGATGCGATCCGGGTCTTTCATCGTCAAGCCTCAGTTCAGGTATCCGCGGAGCTGCTGGAGGGCATGGGATTGGGAGAGCTTGCGCATGGCCTTCTGCTCGATCTGGCGGATCCGCTCGCGGGTCAAGCGAAGATCGTCCCCGATCTCCTGCAGGGTCCGCGGCTGGTCGTCGTCCAGCCCGAAGCGCAATTTTAACACACGGGCTTCCTTGTCATCCAATTCGCCCAGGATCTCCCGGACCTGCTGCTGGATCGAGGCCTTGATGATCTGGTATTCGACCGAGGGCGAGATGGGGTCCGAGATTTTCTCCTCCATCCCGAGGTCGTCGTCGTCGTAGCGGTCGCTCAGAGACACTTCCCTCTCCTGGAGCATCTCCAGGTCCTCGATGTCCTCGACCGAAAGGCCCATGGCCCCGGCGACCTCCTCCCGGCTCGGGTCCCGGCCCAGTCCGGCCTTGAGCTGGACGGTTTTCCTCTTCATGAGGAGGAATTGGTCCGACAGCTTCTGGGGGATGTGGGTGATTCTCGAGGACCGGGTCAGGGCGTGGATGACGGCCTGGCGGATCCACCAGACGGCATAGGAGATGAACTTGACGTTCCGGCCGGGGTCGAAGCGCCGGGCCGCCTCGAGAAGGCCGAGGTTGCCCTCGTTGATCAGGTCCTGGAGCGAGAGCCCCATCCCCTGATACTTCTTGGCGTAGGAAACGACGAACCGGAGATTCGCCTCGACGAGCCTTTGGATGGCCTCCCGGTCGCCCTTCTGGATGCGCTCGCCGAGGGCTTTCTCCTCCTCCTCGGAAACGACGGGGTATCGGCCGATCCGCTCGAGATATGTCCGGAGATTCTTGGCGTCGGGATAATCGCGGTAATCCATGGGAGGCCCGCTATCGGCTTCCGTCGACCTTGACGATCTTCGCCGGGGCCGTGGGCACGAGGCTGTTCCGCCGGGATTCGAACTCCTCGTCCCGGCCCGTGACGTAAGCCCGGCGGACATAGTCGATGAATTCGCCGACCTGGGATTCCATCCGGGCAATCCTCTCCCGCATATGGAGAATGACTTCGACCCCGGCCAGGTTGACCCCGAGATCGCGGATGAGGTTCAAGATGACCTCGAGCCGCTTGAGGTCCTCCTCCGAATACAGGCGCGTGTTGCCCTCGCTCCGCGAGGGTTTGAGCAGACCCTCGCGCTCGTAAAGGCGCAGGGTCTGAGGGTGGATGTCGTAGCGGCGGGAGACGCTGCTGATGTGATAGAAGGACGGCCCGGATTCTTTCCGGCCGGCCGATTTTTTCCGCCTCATGTCACTGCCCTCCGGAATCCGGGGCCGACCGCGGGTTCCCGCCGTACAGTTTTTCGAGATCCTTCATCAAGGCTCGGACGCGCTCGTCGGCGAACGGCGGGGGAACGATCGAGACTTCGACGAAGGCGTCTCCGCGCGCCTTTCCCCCGGCCAGGGAAACGCCTTTCTCCCTGAGGCGGAACCGCTGTCCCGAGCGCGTCCCGGGGGGGATGCGGATCGTCGACGGGCCGTCCATGGTCGGGACCTCGATCTTCGCTCCGAGGGTCGCCTCGGGGACGGTGATCGGGACTTTAACGTGAAGGCTCGTCCCCTCCCGCCGGAAAACGGGATGGGCGGCGACTTCGATCGTGATGTAGAGATCCCCGGGCGGGCCTCCGTTCGGCCCGGAATGGCCCTTGGCCGGGACCCGGACCTTGGAGCCCGTGTCGACGCCGGCCGGGATCCTGACGTTGACGACCTCGGTCTTGTCGACGAGCCCTTGGCCCCGGCAATCCGGACAGGCCCGGCCCCAGCTTCGCCCGGCCCCGCCGCAGGACGGGCAGGCCGAGGAGAATTTCATGAATCCGCGTTGGACGAAAGCCCTCCCCGTTCCGTTGCAGTCCGAACAAGCCTGTTCGGTCCCGCCCGCCGTCCCTCCTCCGGAGCAGGAGGCGCAGGCGACAAGGCGGTTGAGCCGGATTCTCGTCTGGACCCCGCGGACGGCGTCCTCGAAGCCGATTTTCATCGTGTAGATGAGGTCCTCCCCCCGGCTCCTCTCCCGGCGGGACGGACCGGCGGGCCCGCCGCCGAAAACGGACTCGAAGAAATCCTGAAAAGACCCCGACCCGAAATCCGAGAAATCGAAGCCTTCGAAACCGCCGGTCGAAGACCGCCCGCCGGGCCCGCTTCCGGGCGGAGGAGCGCCGACAAAGCCGAATTGGTCGTACTGGGCCCGCTTTTTCGGGTCGCTGAGGACGGCGTAGGCCTCCTGGATCTCCTTGAACCGGGCCTCGGCGGATTTGTCTCCGGGATTCAGGTCGGGATGGTGCTTCCGGGCCAGCTTGCGATAGGCCTTCTTGATGTCCGCCGGACCCGACTTCCGGTCGACCCCGAGGACCTCGTAGTAATCCTTCGCCATCGGCGACTCTCCCTCCCTCCCCGCGGGGGCGGCGCGGCGGGACCGCCCCCCGCCGCCCGCGACCGTCGCTCGGAGCGTCAGTTCTTCTTGTCGTCGTCCACGACTTCGGCGTCGATGACCTCGCCCTCGTCGGCCTTCGCCCCTTCGTCCCCGGCCTCGGCTTTTTCTCCCGAGCCGTTTGGGCCCGCGGCCTGGGCCTGCGGACCGGCCTGCTTGTACATCATTTCCGTGAGCTTGTGGGAGGCCCGGGTCAGGCTTTCCATGGCCTGCTTGATCCGGTCGGCGTTCTCGCTTTCGATCGCTTTTTTCGTGTTGTCGATCTCCCCGCGGACCTTGACCGCTTCCCCTTCGGGGATCCGGTCCTTGTTCTCGCGGAGGAGCTTCTCGAGGCTGTAGACGAGGCCGTCGGCTTGGTTCTTGACGTCGATGACCTCGCGCCGCTTCTTGTCCTCGGAGGCGTGCGTCTCGGCGTCCTTGACCATCCTCTTGATTTCCTTCTCGTCGAGGCCGCTGTGGCCGGTGATGGTGATGGCCTGCTGCTTGCCCGTGCCGATGTCCTTGGCCGAAACGTGGAGGATCCCGTTGGCGTCGATGTCGAAGGTGACTTCGATCTTGGGGACGCCCCGCGGGGCCGGGGGAATGCCGTCGAGATGGAAGCGCCCCAGGGTCCGGTTGTCTCCGGCCATCTCCCGCTCGCCCTGGAGAATGTGGATTTCGACGCTGGGCTGGCTGTCCGAGGCGGTCGAGAAAACTTCCGTTTTTTTCGTCGGAATCGTCGTGTTCCGGGGGATCATCCGGGTGAAGACGCCGCCGAGCGTCTCGATGCCCAAGGTCAGGGGGGTTACGTCGAGGAGCAGGACGTCCTTGACGTCCCCGGAGAGAACGGCGCCCTGGATGGCCGCTCCGACGGCGACGACCTCGTCGGGATTGACCCCCTTGTGGGGCTCCCGCCCGAAGAGCTCCCCGACGAGCTGCTGGATCCGGGGCATCCGGATCTGTCCGCCGACGAGAATGACTTCGTCGATATCGCCCGGCTTCAGCCCGGCGTCGGCGAGGGCCTGCCGGCAGGGCGCGACCGACCGCTGGACGAGGTCCTCGGCCAGGGACTCGAGCTTGGCCCGGGTGAGCTTCATGAGGAGGTGCTTCGGGCCGGACTGGTCGGCCGTGATGAAGGGCAGGTTGATCTCCGTTTCCATCGTCGTCGACAGCTCGATCTTGGCCTTTTCGGCGGCTTCCTTGAGCCGCTGGATGGCCATCTTGTCCTTCGTCAGGTCGATCCCCGATTCCTTCCGGAATTCGGCCACGATCCAGTCCTGGACGACTTGGTCGATGTCGTCCCCGCCGAGATGGGTGTCGCCGTTGGTCGACTTGACCTCGACGACGCCTTCGCCGACCTCGAGGATCGAAATGTCGAACGTCCCTCCTCCGAAGTCGTAGACGGCGATCGTCTGGTCTTTCTTCTTGTCCATCCCGTAGGCCAGGGCGGCGGCCGTCGGCTCGTTGATGATCCGGACGACGTCCAGCCCGGCGATCGTCCCGGCGTCCTTGGTCGCCTTGCGCTGGCTGTCGTTGAAGTAGGCCGGGACGGTGATCACGGCTTTCTCGACCTTCTCCCCCAGATAGTCCTCGGCCGCCTTCTTGAGCTTCTGCAGGATCATCGCCGAGATTTCGGGCGGGGAGTATTTCTTGCCGAAGACCTCGACCCGGACGTCGTTGTTTTCGGCTTCCCGGACTTTGAAGGGGACCTGCTTGATCTCGGTCGGAACCTCGCTGTACCGGCGTCCCATGAATCTCTTGATCGAATAGACGGTGTTCTCGGGGTTCGTCACCCGCTGACGCTTGGCCACCTGGCCGACCAGTCGTTCGCCTTTCGAGGTGAAGCCGACGACGGACGGGGTCGTTCGGCCGCCTTCCTCGTTGGGGATGACGGTCGCGTTATCGCCTTCCATGACGGCCACCACGGAATTCGTGGTGCCCAAGTCGATTCCGATTATTTTAGCCATATAGAAATCCTCCTGTTTAAGTCGATTATTAATATAAAACTTTAGTATATCTTTGTCAACTATTTTTTGTAAATTGCAAATTTCATAGAAAAAATGTAAAATTTTACTCAGAAAACTTCCCGAATGTCAACTCCGGCCGGCGTTTTTGCGCTTTAGCGGCCCGGCTATTGCTTATCGGGGTCGATGATGAAACCTTCCTTCATCATCATCTGGACTTCAGCCCGCGACTGGCGGATGATATCCTCGGCCATATTGAACCGTTCGGCCGGAGGGATGATCCGCCGGGCGACGCCCTGCTCGATGGCCTTGTTGCCGACGGCGACGGCTTCGCGGGGGAAAACCACCCACTCGTCCATGCTCGGAATGATGTAGTCCTCGCGCAGCCCTTTGTCTTCGGCGACCTGGGCCAGCTCCCTGGCGGCGGCAATGCACATCTCGTCGGTGATCGTCTTGGCCCGGACGTCCAGGGCGCCGCGGAAGATTCCCGGGAAGCCCAGGGAGTTGTTGACCTGGTTGGGGAAGTCGGACCGGCCGGTGGCGACGATCCGAGCCCCCGCTTCCTTGGCCTCCCAGGGCCAGATCTCGGGAATGGGATTGGCCTCGGAGAAGACGATCGCATCCTTGGCCATGGTCTTGACCCACTCGGGCTTGATCGTTCCCGGACCGGGGGTCGAGACCGAAATGAGGACATCGGCTCCCTCGATGGCGTCGGCTACGTCGCCTTTCTTCTGCTTCTCGTTGGACTTGAGGCACATGTCCCATTTCTCTTTGAACTTCGTCTGGAGGACCTCCCGGTCGCTCCGGTCGCGGTGAAGGATGCCCTTCGAGTCGACCGACAGGATGTTCCCGGGCCAGACGCCAGCGGCGATCAGCAGCCGGGCGATGGCCAGGCCCGAAGCGCCCGCGCCGACGATCGTCACCCGGATCGCGTGGATCTTCTTGTCGACGATCTTCAAGGCGTTGATGAGGCCGGCGACCGTGACGCAGGCCGTTCCCTGCTGGTCGTCGTGCCAGATGGGGATCTCGCATTCCCGCCGGAGGGTGTCGAGGATGTGGAAGCACTTCGGATGGGAGATGTCCTCGAGGTTGACCCCGCCGAAGGTCGGCTGGAGGGCCTTGACGATGGCGATGAACTTGTCGGGGTCCTTCTCGTTCAGGCAAAGCGGAAAGGCGTCGACTCCTCCGAGGTATTTGTAGAGGAGCCCCTTGCCCTCCATGACGGGCAGGCCGGCCTCGGGCCCGATGTCCCCGAGGCCGAGGACGCGCGAGCCGTCCGAGATGACGGCCACGAAATTTCCCTTGTTCGTGTAGTCGTAGACCTTTTCACGGTCCTGGTTGATCTCCTTGCACGGGGCGGCGACGCCGGGGGTGTACCAGATGGCGAAGTCGTTGAAATCCCGGACCCGGCATTTCAGGGAAACACCGATTTTTCCCTTGTAATACTTATGAAGGCGGGGAGCGTCCTTGGAAGGCTGCTCGGCTTTCTTGAGCAGTTCTTCGACGGTGACTTTCTTCATCGATGATTACTCCTTGAATAATAAAAGGGACGGCTATTATATCTCTTTAACGGGCAATGTCAATTTCGCCGGAGGAGCCGGTCGCGGTCGAAGAGGAGGTCTGCTCGGGAACGGGCGGCCAGCTCGATCGTCCCCGTGTCCATCCGGATCGCGTCCTCGGGGCAGGCCTCGACGCAAAATCCGCAGAACGAGCAGCGGGCGAGGTCGATTTCGAACCGGCCGGCCGTCTTTTGGACGTCCGGATCGGGGTCCTCCTCGGCCTCGACGAAGATGCACTCCGACGGACAGACCGTGACGCACAGAAGGCAGGCCACGCAGCGCGGCCTCCCGTCCGGCCGGGCGACGAGCCGGTGGAGGCTCCGGTGGCGGGCGGCCAAGGGCTTGCGGACTTCGGGATACTGGAACGTCACCGCCCCCGCCCGGAGGCGCTTGAAGCCGACGAGGCGGAGAGTGTGGAACCACATGTTCACGATGAAGTGCCGGGTCGTGACGGCCGCGCCCTTGACCAAAGCCCACAGATATCCCCACGCCTTGACCATGGTCACAAACTCATGACCAGCCCGGTGGCCAGGATGTTCAGGAGCCCGAGGGGGATGAGGACTTTCCAGCCCAGGTCCATGAGCTGATCGTACCTGAGCCGAGGATACGTCCAGCGGATGAGAATCTGGAGCCAGCAGAAAAAGACGACCTTGGCCTGGAAGGCGAGGACTTGAAGGACGACGACGAGCCAGCGGGCCAGGGCCCAGTGCCCGCCCCACGGCCAGTGGAAGCCGTCCGCGGCCAGCCAGGGGACCTGCCATCCCCCGAAAAACAGGGTCGCCAGAAGGGCCGAGACGACGATGATTTCCATGAAATCGGTCATCATGAACAGGCCCCACTTGAGCCCCCCGTACTCGGCGAAAAAGCCGATGATTTCGGACTCCCCCTCCGGCAGGTCGAAGGGGACCCGCTTGGTTTCGGCCAGGGCGGCGACGAAAAAGAGGGCGAACCCGAGGGGCTGGAGGAACACGCCCCAGCGGGGCAGGAATCCGAGGATCGTCCCCCCTTGGAAGCGGACGATGTCCGACATCCGGAGTGAGGGAAAAACCATGATCAGCCCGATCAGGGAAAGGCCGAGGGCGACTTCGTAGGAGATGAGCTGGGCCGCGCCCCTGGCACTCCCCAGCAGGGCGAACCGGTTCCGGGAGGCCCAGCCGCTGAGGATGATCCCGTATATTCCCAGAGACAGCATGGCCAAGACATAGAGGAGACCGACCGAGGGGTCGAAGACCTGAAGGCCGACGGTCTTTCCGCCGACGACGATGTCGTCCCCGAAGGGCATGGCCGCGATCGTGACCGCGACGAAGAAAAAGGACACGAACGGGGCCAGGGTGTGGAGGACTTTGTCGGCGAAGGCGGGGACGAAGTCCTCCTTGAAGATCATCTTGATCGCGTCGGCGAACGGCTGGAATAGCCCGAACAGACGCAGGCCGAAGATCGAGGCCCGGTTGGCGCCGATCCGGTCCTGGAGGACGGCGCTCTCCTTCCGCTCGACCCAGGTCAGATAGAGCGTCAAGACGAGGAACCATCCCAGGGCGACGAAGATCTTGATCAAGGCCGTGAGGACGTCGCTCATGCTCCCCTCGAAATCTCCTCCGCCAGGGCGGCCAGGAATTCCCCCTCGGGCCAGACGCCGGCCGCGACGGGAATGGCCGGCTCGAACGACCGGGCCAGTCCGTCGACATTGATGAACGTCCCGCTTTTCTCCGAAGGCAGGGCCGTGGGGATGAGAAAATCGAAGGCCGGCTCAAGGCCCGTCTCCACCGGCGACAAGAGGACCTTCGTCCCGATCGAGGCCAAGGCTTGGCCCAAGACCTCGTCCCGGCCCTTGCCGACGGAAAGCCCGCCGAAGACGAGGATGATGTCCAAGTCCTTTCCGAGGACCGCTGGGTCGAAGGGGGCGAGGTCGAATCCGAGGCCGGCCGCACCCCGCCGATTGGCCGTCCTCTCGGCCCTGAGAAGGAAGCCGTCGTCCTCGCCCGGCGGCGGGTCGTCGAACCACAGGCGCGCCTCCGGAAGCCGGGAGAGCAGGCCGTCGCGGACGGACCGCAACTCCTCGACGGTCAGGCCCGAGTTCAAGACGAGGCCCAGCCGCGAGGACCTCCCCCGGACGGCCATTTCCCGGATCTTCCCTCCGAGAACGGAAAGGATCTTGGCCCGGCTCATCTCGGCCGCCGGCCCTCCCCGGTTCCAGGAAATCCGGGTCAAGCGCCGGCGATGAAGGTCGAGATATCCATATCGGCCCAGGTCGCAAATCCAAAAGCCGTTCACGGCCTCGTCGGGCCGGGGCCTGACCCGGAAAACGCCGGCCGAATCCGCACGCCTTGGGAGCCCGGGATGATGGTCGATGTCGATGGCGCATCCCCGGGCGCAGAGGGGACAGATCGTGGGTCGGGAGACAAGGAACCAGGTCCGGGTTCGGAACCGGAAGGACCTGTCGGTGATCGCTCCGACCGGACAGAGGTCGACGAGATTGCCGCCGTAGGGAGTGGCGACCGGCCGGCCTTCCAGAATCCCGATTTCGGAACGGACGCCCCGCTCGAACACCCCGAGCTCCCCCGTCCGGGTGACCTCCCGGAGAAACCGGACGCAGCGGGTGCAGAGGACGCATCGTTCCCGGTCAAGAAGAAGGTTTTTCCCGAGGTCGATGTTCTTCGGCCGCCTCTCTTTTTCCTCCCGGAAGACGCTTTCGGTCAGGCCGTGGTCCTCGTAATAATCCTGGAGCTTGCACTCCCCGGCCTTGTCGCAGATCGGGCAGTCGACCGGATGGTCGGCTAGGAGGAACTCGAGGACCCGCCGGCGGGATTCCCGGACGGCCGGAGTCTCCGTCCGGACCTTCATCCCTTCGCGGACGGCCGTCGAGCAAGCCAGCTCGAGCTTGGGGAATCCCTCGATCTCGACCAAGCAGAGCCGGCAGCTTCCCTCGGGGGGGAAGGCCGGATGCCAGCACAAATGCGGGATCGAGATGCTCGCCTCGAGGGCCGCCCGCAGGACGGTCGTCCCCTCGGCAACGGCGAGGGTCCGCCCGTCGATCGTCAGCTTCGGCATGAGGCTTCCTCGAGCTCGGACGTGAACTTCTCGACGATCGCCAGGACGGGCATGGCCGCCGCGTCGCCCATGGGGCAGAGCGTCCGCCCTTTGATCCCCGAGGCCAGGCGGGCGAGCTCCTCGATGTCTCCGGGCCGGCCTCCTCCGGCGGCCAGACGCTCGACGATTTTTCGGATCCAATTCGTCCCCAAGCGGCAGGGCGTGCATTGGCCGCAGGATTCATGGGCGTAGAACCGGGCCGCCCGGAGCAGGACCTCGAGCATGGAGGTCCGGTCATCGATGACGATGATCCCGCCCGAACCGAGCATCGAACCGGCGCAAACCAGGGCCTCGCAACTCATCGCCAGATCAATTTCTTCGGCCCGGAGGATGGGCGCCGACAAACCGCCCGGAATGACGGCTTTGAGCTTCCGTCCCGGGAGCATGCCCCCCGCGTGGGTGAAGATGATCTCGCGGAGGCTGGTGCCGACCGGGAGCTCGTAGACGCCCGGCCGAAGGACGGGCCCGCTGACTCCGAACAGCCGCGTCCCCCCGTCGGCGGGCAGGCCGAGGCCGAGGAACCAGGCCGCGCCTCGGAGGACGATTCCGGGAACGTTGGCCAGCGTCTCGACGTTGTTGATGACCGTCGGGGCGCCGAAAAGGCCCACTGCGGCCGGAAACGGCGGCTTGAGCCGGGGATGGCCGCGTTTGCCTTCGAGGGACTCGAGGAGGGCCGTCTCCTCGCCGCAGATGTAGGAGCCCGCCCCCCGATGGACCCAAAGGTCGAGGGCAAACCCCGTTCCCAGAACGTCCGGGCCGAGGAATTGCCGTTCATAGGCTTCGGCCGCGGCCGCCTCGAGCCTCCGGGCGATCATTTCGTACTCCCCCCGGATGTAGACATAGGCCCGGTGAAGGCCGACGGCGTAGGCCGCGATGAGGACCCCTTCGATGAGAAGATGGGGGTCGTGACCAAGGATATAGCGGTCTTTGAACGTTCCGGGTTCGCCTTCGTCGGCGTTGACGCAAAGATATTTCGGCCTGTCCGTCCCGGGCGGGACGAAACCCCACTTCAGGCCGGCCGGAAAACCGGCCCCTCCCCGTCCCCGGAGGCTCGCCTTCTTGACTTCGTCGAGCACGGCCGCCGGGGTCATTTCCAACAACGCCTTGCGGGCCGCCCGATAGCCGCCCGCGGCGAGATAGTCCTCGATCGACCATCCTCCGGCGCGGCCGAGGGCGCGGGCGAAGGTCGCGGGCTCCATCGTCTAGTCCAACCTTTCGAGGATTTCGTCGATCCGGGTCTCGGTCAGGCCGCCGTGATGGTCGAAATCGATCATGAGGCCGGGGGCGGCCTCGCACGTCCCCAGGCACTCGACCGTCGTCAGGGTGAACCGGCCGTCGGGCGTCGTCTCTCCGACCTCGATCCCCAGCTTCCGCCGGAGATGGTCCAGGATGCGATCGCCGCCCATGAGGGCGCAGGTGACGTTCGTGCAGACCTGGATGAGGTGCCGGCCGACCGGCCTCCTCCGGAACATCGTGTAGAACGTGACGACCTCTCGGACGGCGACGGGCGTCGTTTCGAGAAGCCCGGCCAGGGCCTCTTCGTCCTCGGGGCCGATGAAGCCTTTTTCGGCTTGGACAAGATGGAGGGCCGGGAGTAGGGCCGCCGATTTTCGCGGATATCGGGCCGCCAAGGCCTCGATCCGGCTCCGCAGACCGTCCGCAAAGACGCCGCTCATCGGTCGAGCTCCCCGCCGATCATGTTCATCGACCCGAAGGTCGGGATGACGTCGGCGACATAGCGGCCGCGGATGAGCTCCTCGAGGGCGGAGACGATGTGGAAGCATGGGGCCCTCAGGTGGAGCCGGTAGGGACGGTCGGAGCCGTCGGAGACGATGTAATAGCCGAGCTCCCCGTTCCCGCCCTCGACGGCGAAATAGGCTTCGCCCTTGGGCGGCCGCAGGCCATGGCCGGCCATGAAATGCTTGAAGTGGGCAATGAGCCCTTCGATCGTCGTGTACGCGTCTTCCTTGGGCGGGAGGACATACCGCTTGTCCCCGGCCATGATCCCGGGGTAAACGGCCTTTTCGGAGCCCTCGAGATTCGGGGAGAGACGGACGGGATCGTCGGGCCGCCGCCTCCGAGCCTCCCGGATGGCCTCGGCCGGGGCGATCCCCGAAGGAGCCGGCACCGTCCGGGCGAGGGGCTTCAGGCACTGCTCGATGATCCGGAGGCTCTGCTCCATCTCGCTCATCCGGACGAGATAGCGGTCGAAATTGTCGCCCCTCTCTCCGACCGGAATCTCGAAGTCCAGACGGTCGTAGGTCAGGTAAGGCTGGGCCCGGCGGACGTCGTAGGCGACCCCCGTCGAGCGCAGGCACGGCCCGGTCCAGCCGTAGGAAAGGGCGTTGTCGGGCGTCATGACGGCGATGTCGCGCGTCCGGCCGAGGAATATCGGGTTCTTGTCGAGCAGCCCCCGGACGTCCTTGACGACTTTCCGCGTCTCGTCGACGGCCCGGCGGACAACGGCCTCGAAATCCGGGTGGAGGTCGGCCCGGACGCCACCGATGCGGATGTAAGAGGTCGTCATCCGCGCCCCGGTCGTCTGTTCGATGGCGTCCCAGAGAAACTCGCGGGCCTTCATCTTGTAAAGGAAGGCCGTGAAAGCCCCGCACTCCATGGCCATGGCCGCCAGGCAGGTCAGATGGTCGCTGATCCGGGAGAGCTCGCTCATGAGGACCCGGATCCATTGGGCCCGTTCGGGAACCTCGAGCCCGAGGAGCTTCTCGACGGTCATGACGTATCCGAGGTTGTTGATCAGGGGGGAGACGTAGTTCAGGCGGTCGGTGTAGATGAGGAGGTTGAACCAGGTCCGGTGTTCGCAGGTTTTTTCGAAGCCGCGATGGAGGTAGCCGACCTCGACCTCGGAATTCAGGATCCGCTCCCCGTCGAGCTCGAGCATGATCCGGATCGTCCCGTGCATCGCCGGATGGGACGGCCCCATGTTAAGGAGCAGGCTCTCCGGCCGGGCTTGGGCCTGAAGACGGGTCGTCATGGATCGGGCCTCATCGGCAGGCGGGGCTGCCGTCCCCTCAAGGGATAGTCCTTGCGGAGAGGATGGCCCTCGAAGCCGTCGTACATGAAGAGCCGCCGCAGGTCCGGATGCCCCTCGAACCGGACGCCGAACATGTCGAACGCTTCGCGCTCGAGCCAGACGGCGTTCTTCCAGAGGCCGGCCAGGGAGCCGATGACCGGCTCGGCGGCCGGGAGAGAGGCCTTGACCCGCAGCCTCCGAGCCCCCTCCAAGGCGAAGACGTGGTAGACCATTTCGAAGCGGTCCAGCCGGTCGGGATGATCGACGCAGGTCAGGTCGAGCAGCATCGTGAAGGCCTGCGGCTCGGCCTTGAGAAAGGCCATGATGCCGGCCAGGGCCTCCGGCTTGACGACGGCCGCGGCGTCCCCCAAGGGGGTCGAGGTTTCCAGGACGTCTTCGGGAAAGGACGTCCGAAGGGCTGTCAGGATGTCTTCTTTTTCCATCGCCAGTCTTGGCCTTGTGTCTTGATCTTCTCCTGGAGTTTCAACAGGCCGTCCAGGACCGTTTCCGGCCGGGGAGGGCATCCCGGAATGTAGATGTCGACCGGAATGACCCGGTCGATCCCCTGGACGACGGCGTAGTTGTCGTAGATCCCCCCGCTGACCGTGCAGGCCCCGAAGGCGATGACCCATTTGGGCTCGGTCATCTGGTCGTAAACCGTTTTCAGGACCGGAGCGAGCTTTTGGGCGATGGTTCCGACAACGAGAAGGAGGTCGGACTGGCGGGGCGAGAACCGCGTCCATCCGGCCCCGAACCGGTCGATGTCGAAATGGGCGCAGGCGGCCGACATGTATTCCATCCCGCAGCAGGCCGTGACGTACGGATAATGGAAGAGCGAAAACTTCCGCCCCCAGGCCAGCATGGCCTCGAACCGGGTCGTTAAAAAATTGCCGGCCATGACCGTTCAATCCCACTCAAAGGCGCCCTTCTTCCAGGCGTAGGCGAATCCCCCGGCCAGGACCGCGGCATAAGCGGCCAGGACGAGCAAGGCCGTCCCCCGCATGGCCGGAAAGACGAGCGCCCAAGGAAACAGGAAGGCGACCTCGACGGCGAAGAGAAGGAAAAGGAGCGCGACAAGATAGAATTTGACCGGGAAAGGATTGATCCCTTCCTGAAGAGGAGGACTGCCGCACTCGAAGGGCTGCTCCTTGGAGGGGTTCGTCCGCCTCGGTCCGAGGAGGGCGTTCATCATGAGCAGAACGGCCCCCAGGATTCCGAACACGAGAAACACCAGGGCCAGGGTCACGAGTCGTCCTTCTCTGCTGGGGCGGATTATAACCAAAGTCGGAGTTTCTTTTCAAATCGTTTTTCAAGTCGCTTTGACAACGCCGCCTTTTTCCTCCGATAATGGGGCGGCGATGCGCCTCCGCTCGAAAGCGATCCTTTGTCTGGCCGCCGTCCTGGCCTCCTCGGCCGGATGCCGCCGGGGCTCCCCGCCCGCCCGCGTCCTTCTCGTCACCCTCGACACCCTTCGGGCCGACCATGTCGAAGGCGCCGGCCCGGCCAAGGCCGAGACTCCGTCTCTCAAGGCTTTGGCCGGCCGCGGGGTCGCCTTCCGGGAGGCCTACGCGGAAACCCCGGTCACGTTCCCTTCCCACCTCTCACTCATGTACGGCCGGACGGCGCACACCCTCGGCAATTACAACAACGGCCAGATCCTGCCTCCTCCCCCCCTGACCTCCCTGGCCGAAGAATTCCGGGCGGCCGGATACGACACGGCGGCGTTCGTCTCCCTGGGGGTGCTGAACCGCCGGTTCGGCCTCGCCAGGGGATTCGACCTCTACGAGGACGAGTTTCCGGACGACCGCTGGTATCTCGACGCCTCCGAGGTCAACGCGAGGGCCCTCCCGTGGCTCGACCGAGCCGCGGCCGGAAAATTCTTCGCCTGGATCCATTATTCCGACCCCCACGACCCCTACGCCCCCCCCGATACGCCCGACGACCTCGACCTGGTTCTCAACGGCGGGCCTATCGGTTCCTACAGCCTGGCCAAATACACGACCGTCGATGTCCCCCTGGCCCTGAGGCGG
>VGJF01000033.1 GCA_016867585.1 Candidatus Aminicenantota bacterium
TGCCCTGCGGCCCGGCCAGGCCTTGATAATCCAAATAACGGAGGCCGGGGACGACCATGACCGTGCCGTCAAAGAGCCGGACTTCATCCATGGCGTAAAGTTCCAGATTCTTGGTCGAGACGTAGTTCCCGAACCGGTAGGGCGCCCGGAAGTCGTCCGGGTGATTCATTTCGCCGTCATCCTTGAGATGGGCGTAATCCAGGCCGAAGGTCAGCGTCTGTCCCGCCAGGAATTGCCGGTACGAGGCCGAGACGCCTTGGGACCGGTCGTCGAAATGGGTCTTATGGAAATTCCGGTTCAGCGCCTTCCGGGTGTTGTACGACTCGCGCTCGCCGCGGTTCATCCAGAACCGGGCGGTCAAGAACCCGGACTCGGCGAAGGCCTGCTCGTAGTTCACGTCGGCCGTCCACTTCCGTTTGTTCCACCAGCTCCCCGGCTCGGCGTTGGCCCCCATCCCGCCGTACATGATTTCCCCGTCCGAGGCGGGGTAGCCGGGATCGATCGCCGTCCCGTAGAGAGCGCTGCCGTAGATTTTCGAGGCGCGGTTGGCCACGGCGAAGTTCTTCTTGATGTCGACGTAATTGACGTCGGCCGTCAGGCGGCCCTTGAACGGAAAATCATACCCCAGGTGGACATCGGCGTTTCCCATCCGCATGGCCCCGTTTCGGAGGTAGCCGTCGCTCCGGCTGTAGCCGCCGGCGAGCGAATATTCGAAGGCCCCGGGCTTCGCCCCGTGGTAAAGGTTGAAGGCGCTCGTCCGGAAGCTGGCATGGGACGCTTGGACTTCGGTCGTGAAATCGGAGGTCAGCTTTCGGGGAATGAGGTTGACGACGCCGCCCAGGACGTTCCCGTAGCGGGGATCTCCCACGCCCTTGATGACTTCGACCCGGTCGGCGCTGTTCAAGGGGATCATCGTCCAGTCGACGAAATACCCTCCGGCCGCGCCCGAGGTGTTGAGCGGCCGGCCGTTCCGGAGGACCTTGATCCGGCGGGCCCCCATCCCCCGGATCTTGATCGAGTCGTCGTCGACGGCCGTTCCGACTTCCTGGATCCGCTGGACGTCCATCCCGGCCTGTCGTTCGAGGGCCGTGTCCAGGGTGATGCCGATCGTCATCGGGAAGAGCTCCGTCTTGACGACGGTCATGTTGGGGATGTCCCTGTCCCGGGCGGACTCGACGACGTCGATGACGATGGGATTGAGCTGGAAGAGCTTGGTTTTCTCCTGCTCCTCCTTCTTTTTCTCCGTCTCTTGGGCGTCTCTCCGTTTTGGCTCGGCGGCTTGGTTTGGCGAAGCCTGGGCCTGCCCGAAAGCCGGCCACGCGGCCGAAACGGCCAATCCGGCGGCTAAAACGAAAATCAAGGCGCTTGCTTTTCCGATGAAATATTTCATCGCCTCACCTCTCCCGGGACTTTCCGCCGGCCGGAGCCCGCCGGGCCGTTCGTGCCAATATTGTTGATATTCGTGCTACTCATGGGCAAAAAAATTATTCCAGGCCTCGGCCCGTCGTGGACATGCTCAGGGTTCCGTAGGTGACGCCCTTGATCGTCCTCAGGGCGTCGGCCAGGCGGTTGACATCGACCGGCTTCCCCCGGACGGCAATGATTTCCAGACAGTGGTCGTGGTCGAGGTGGATGTGCTGGGAGGAGAGGATGAGATGGTGGTAGTCGTGCTGGATGTCGGTAATCCGGCCCATGAGGTCCTTGCGGTGATGGTCATAAATCAGCGTCACCGCCCCGGCGACTTCGCCCCCCTCGAGCCATTCCTTCTTGACGAGCTCCTGGCGGATGAGATTCCGGAGGGCTTCGGAACGGCTCGCCCAGCCCCGCTTGCGGAGGAGACCGTCGAAGCTGGCCAGCAGGCCCGCCTCGAGAGACACGCCGAACCGGACGATCCTGCCCATGGCCTTCCGTGCCACCTTTCCATGACATCGTAGCAACAACGGCGGAAAAGATCAAGGACCGGCCGGACAAACGACCCGGCTCCGATTCACCGGGGCCTGGGCCTCGGCTTGGCGGGACATTCCGCTTCGACGAGCGCCTTCAAGACCCGCAGCTTTTTGGCCAGACGCTTGGCCGAAACGGGAAAAGCCGGCTTGACCTCGGGGGCGAAGACCGCGACCTTGAATTCTTCGACAGTCCACCGGAACTCCTCGAGGGCGGCCGCGAGGGCCGGCGAGCGGCTTTCTCCGGCTCGCGCCCGAAGAGCGGCCAAAGCGGCGAGAAAAGGCTTGACCTCTTCCTCTTTCGCCCGGTCTTTCTCCGGACCGTCCTTGGCCCGCTCCGCCCTGACCCTCAGGGCCTCGACAAACCTCGGCAGATGGGCCAGCCGTTCATCCGGATAGACCCCCAAAAATTCCTTAGGGACGAGGTCCTCGAGGTCCGCTTGAATCCTCTCCACGGCCGAGCGGACGGCCTTGTTTCCCGGACGGGCGGCGAGGATTTCCTTGAGGACGGCCCGGAGTTTCCGGACGGCCTCGAGAATGCGCGCCGTATCGTCGAGGATGACCTTGCCCTTTTCGAACAAGGCCCGGACGGCGTCTTCGGACAAGGACGTGAACTCTTCCGGCGTCCGGACGCCGCGGCGGAAGACCTGGGCCGTCAGTCGCCCGAGCATCGCTTTCTCGAGCGCCTCCCGACCGCCGAAGAACAAGGCCGCCCGATGAAGGCCTTCCGGAAGAGCAAAATGCCGTTCCATGTATTTCAGATCCTTGGCGAATTTCGGCAGAAGGAGGGCCTCGACGCCCTTCGGATGGACGGCCGCCGCTTCCTCCCGGGTTTTGAAGAGGCGAAGGTACACGCCGGAGGGCGAAGGCTCGAGGGCGGGATAACCCGCCGCGCCGCCCCCGAACGGGACGCTTTCGGGCAGAGGGCCGAAATCCCAATCCCTGAGCCCCGTCCGTTCCCATCGTGCCCGGGCATTTTTCCAGGCGGCCGAGGCCGTATCGGCGACGGGCGTCTCGGCTTTGAACCCCTTGAGCGCCTCGAGGTCCCTGCCGGAAACGACCTCCCTGCCCCCGGCATCGACGACCGAAAGGCGCGCGTTGAGATGCTTGGGAAGATCGATCCCGGCCCAAGCCGAGGCGGGGATTTCGGCGTGGAAGCGGCGTTTGACGAATTTCGCCAAGGCTTCGCTGAGCGAGCCTTCTCCGCGAGGCATTTCCCGGAAGATGATTTCCGCGCTCTCGCCCGCCGGGACGAGGACTTTCCGGTACCGCTGCGGCAGCCCCTGGACGAGCTCGGCAACTTTTTCCCGGAAATATCCCGGGATCCCCCACCCGAGCGGCTCGACGGGAAGGAGGGCGAGTTCGTCGGTTCTTATCCGCAACGTGACGCCGTCCTCCTCGGCGCCGGGGAGGAATTTATACGTTGCCCGGAGCTTCAACTCTCCCGCCTGGACGATGTCCGGATAGAGAGCCATTTCGTCCTCGGAGAGGATATAACGGACGAGGTCGGCCTCGGCCATCCGGAGAAAACGGTCTCCGCCGCGCCGCCGGAGGACGCCTTTCAGGCCGCGGATATCATGAACGTCGGGAAGGCGGCTGGAATAAAAAGCGAACAGGTCCTTCTCGTCGGCGACGATGTCCCGGCGCCGGAGCTTATCCTCCAAGCCGTCGTATTCGGCCCGCAAGGCGAGGTTGTCCCTCAGAAAACCGAACGGCTCCTTGATTTGGCCGGCCAGGAGTCCGTCCCGGATGAAAAGGGCTTGGGCCGCTTCCGGGTCGATCGGACCGTAGGGGACGGATCTCCCCGAGACGATCTCCAATCCGAAGAGGGTCACCCGTTCCTCGGCCCGGACCTCCCCGCGGCCCTTGTCCCAGGAGGGGTTTTGATAAGAATACCGGCACAATTCACCGCCCAGCGCTTCGAGCCATCCCGGGTCGACGCGGGCGGCCGTCCGGAGGTAGACCCGGGCCGTCTCGACGACCTCGGCGGCGACAATCCAGCCCGGAGGCTTGGCGAAAAGCGACGAGCCGGGAAAGAGCATCGCCTCCCGCCCCTTGGCCGCGTTGTAGAGGAGCTTCTCCTTGAGGACGGCGACGCGGCTCAGGAGGCCGCTGGCGACCGATTTGTGGATGGCGGCGTATCTCCGGGGCGAAATCGCGGCCCGGTCCGCCGGCCGGATAGGCAGCCGGAGCTCTCTCAGGATCTCCACGATCTGGTCGCGGATATAGACCCACTCCCGCATCCGGGGGAAAGAGAGAAAATGCTCGCGGCAGAAGCGGCGCTTCTGGCCCGTCGAGGGCATCGACGCCCAGTCGGCGTGAAAGCGCTCCCAGATGTTGAGAAGGGTCAGAAAGTCCGAGTCGGGGTCGCGGAAAGGGGCATGGGCCGACTCGGCCTGCCGGGCTTTCTCCGGAGGCCGCTCGCGCGGGTCGCGGATGCTCAGGGCGGCGGCGATGACCGCGACTTCGCCGGCGACGCCCTCCTCCAGCCCTTCGAGGAGCATCCGGGAAATGCGGGGATCGAGGGGGATCCTGGCCATCCGCCGGCCCCGCTCGGTCAGCTCATGGTCCGGGCCGCGCTTCCGGACAGCCCCCAGCTCGACGAGGGTCGCGAAACCGTCCTCGACCATCCGGGCCGTCGGCTTGTCGACGAACGGAAAAGCCGACGGATGGCCGAGGTTGAGAAAGAGCATCCTGAGGATGACCTCGGCCAGGTTCGAGCGCAGGATCTCGGGCGGAGTGAAGGGGGGGCGCTCGTCGTAGTCTTTCTCCGGGTAAAGCCGAACGCACAGCCCTTCGGCCACCCGCCCGCAGCGGCCTTTCCGCTGGTCGGCGCTCGAGCGCGAGACCGGCCGAATCGGCAGGCTGTTGATCCCCGCCCCGGGGAGGTATTGGGAAATCCGGGCCAGCCCCGTGTCGACGACGTACTTGATCCCCGGGATCGTCAGCGACGTCTCGGCGACGTTCGTCGCGACGACGATTTTCGGACCGGCAACGGAATAGACCCTCCCCTGCTGGGCCCCCGGAAGGCGGGCGAAGAGGGGGAGGATCGTCGTCGCGGCGTACTTCCGCCCCGCCAGGATTTCGCACGTCTCCAGGATGTCCTGCTCGGTCGGCATGAAGACGAGGATGTCGCCCGGCGGTTTTTCCCTCTTGAGATAGTCGACCGCCTCGGCGGCCGCCTCGACGTAATCGAGGTCCTCTTCCTCCTCCGGGTCGGGGACGCGGTATTCGACCTCGACCGGATACATCCGGCCGCCGACTTCGACGACCGGCGGCCCGCCGAAGGCCTCGGCGAATTTTTCGATGTCGAGGGTCGCCGAGGTGACGACGAGCTTCAGGTCGGCGCGCCGGGCGAGGAGCGTCCGGACGATGCCGAGGAGAAAATCGATGTTCAGGCTCCGCTCGTGGGCCTCGTCGATGATGACCGTGTCGTACTCGAGGAGGCGGGGGTTGGACTGCGTCTCGGCGAGGAGCATCCCGTCGGTCAGGACCTTGATGACCGACTCCCGGCTGGCGCGGTCCTCGAACCGGATTTTATATCCCACGCTCCGGCCGAGCGGTTCGCCCATCTCCTCGGCGATCCGGTGGGCGATCGTGATCGCCGCGATCCGGCGGGGCTGGGTGACGGCGATCCGGCCCCGGACGCCCCGACCGGCCTCGAGGCACATCTTAGGGATTTGGGTGCTCTTGCCGCAGCCCGTCTCGCCCGAGACGATGACGACCCGGTGGCGGCGGAGGGCGGCGACGATCTCCGCCCTTTTCGCGGCGATCGGAAGCCCGGGCGGGTAGGAAATCCTCATCGGGGCCATTGTTAGCACGCGGCCCCGGCCGAGTCAATTTGGAGAATCGTTCGGCTTCAGACGACCGGCCAGAACATCTGGGTCATCCACTTGGCCGGGTCTTTCTCCATCTGGGGGTCCGTGAGATAGGTTTCCCACATCTTGCCCGCGGCCTCGATTGGCTTCCGCAGGGCGCGGATTGACTTCGCCCGAGAACCCGTCCTATAGTGGCGGCATGGACAAAAGGCGGATTCTTCTCCCTGGTCTGGCCGCGGCCGCCTTGAGCGCGGGACTCGTTTTCTCGCAAGCGACGAGCCGGCCGCCCGCGGGCAACGCCGTCATCCCCGAGGATTTCCGGCCCGCCGACCGCTGGCAGGCCTCCGAGGCGCCGGACGGCCGAGCGGAGCTTCTCTTCCCGGTCAATGTCGTGCGCATCTACTCGGACGAACACCCCCCGGAAACGATCGCCCCCGCCAAATGGGTCCGGACTCAGCTCGAAATCGCCAACCGGCTCTTCCGCTTCGGGGACGCCGAAATGGCCGGGTACGGCCCGAGCCGCCCGGCGCCCTGCCTCCAGTTCCGGATCATCAAGTTCTATGACGTCCATGAGCGGGAGGTCTCCGAAATCCTGGGTCTGGCCTTCGACACCGAAAACGTCTTCGGCGCCTCGGCCTCGCCGAACGGCTCGTCCTACGTCGGGACCCGGGAGCTCCGGACGCTCAAGGTCACCGACGAGGAAGACCATCTGACCATCTACTGCGTCTGGTCGTTGAAAAACCCCGACGAGATCCGGTCCGAATTCGGCGGAGAATCGAACGTCGGTTTCTTCGACCGCGCCCCGACCGGGCCGCGGCGCGTCCTGACCAGGGTGACTTCGGTCCGGGCGATCCTGGGGGTCGTCGGCGGCCGCCAGGAAGGGGCCTTCATGAGCATGGTCGCCCATGAGCTCGGGCATTACTTCGGACTGCCGCACGCCTGGGAGCGAGACCTCAACGCCCAGCGGGGCATCGCCGACCTCGGCGACGGCCCTCAGGGCCGGGTCGACTCCGACCCCTTCTCGGCCAACGTCATGGATTACGACGCCGGGCCCCGGATCGTCCAATATTTCTCCAAGTCCCAGCTCGGCTACATGTATCGGTTCGCCAGGGACCGGGCCTCGCAGTTCGTCCGGGTCATCAAGACGGAGGGAGGCGGGGCCGTTCCGCCGCCGCCAACCGGCCAGCCGAAGGCGGAAATCGACCGCGTCTGGGTGGACCCGCCGGCCCCCGGAGGAGACGTCGCGGTCCACGTCCGTTTCGACGTCCGAGGGATGCGCGGCCAGCGGGGAGACGCCGTCGCCTGGTTTTCTTGGAGGTCGGGCGAGATGCTGAAGGACTTCGACGGTCAGTACCGGAGCATGGCCGGCCAGGTTTCGGTCGGCGTGCCGATCACCCCCGGATACGACGACACGCGGTACGAGGACCTCGTCCTGACCCTTCCCGGCGGCCAGCTCCATTTGGCCGCGGGACAGCATCCCCTCAGCGTCGTCGTCGGCGTTTTCCGCGGCGATGCCATGCTGTCCGTTTCTCCTCCGGCCGCCTTCGATTATGCCCTCAGAGGAGCCCCCCCCGAAGGCGAGGGCGGAGGGGCGCCGGCGGCCTGGATCACCGACCTCAAGGTCGAGCCGGCCGCCGTCCATCAAAGCCAGACCTGGGTCAAGGTCGCCGCCTGGATGACGATCGACAATCTCCTCGGCCGGGAAGTCGTCCTCCAGGCCCGGTATTACTTCCCCGACGGGACGCCCCTGCGCGACTTCGACGGCGCCTTTCGCTCCGCGGAGGGGCTGGCGATGGCCGAGAACAAGATCACGCCGAAGTACCAGCGGACGAACGTTACCGACATGCAGGTCTGGATTCCGGTCCCCCAGCTCCACCTCGCCGCCGGGTCATTCAACGTCCAGGCCCGGCTGACCCTGGTCCACGCCGGACGGACGCTGGCCTCGGCCGGGACGCCCGTGTTCTCGGTGACGAGCGTCGGGACGGCGGTCGCCAAATCGGCCGTCATCCAAAACGTCTGGGTGACCCATAACCATCTCGGCGGCGGCCAGGACGGGCTTCTCGTCCACGTCAACGCGGTCATCAACGGCTGCCAGAACGAATCCTGCTCGGTCGTTGCCTGGTTCCACGACGCCGCGGCGAACCGCCTGAAGGATTTCGACGGCCAGTACACGACCCAGGACGGCCAAGCCAGCGCGGCGATTTCCGTCACTCCGCTCTATCCCAACACGACCTTCACCGAAATCCAGATCTTCATGCCCTACGCCCAGCTTCACCTGGCGCCCGGCTTGCACCATCTCGGGGCGCGGGTCGGCATCTTCCAGGGTTCGACGATGCTCGGCAAGCGCGAGGAACTCGCCCTCTTCCAGGTCCAATGGCGGAGTCCTCTCGCCGCCCTTCAGGATTTCGTCAGGTCGATCGCCCAGCGGGCCATGTCGGCCTCGGGCGGCCGGTAGGCGCCGAATTTCTCAAGAAGGCGGGAAGGGCTTTCATCGACGAGAACCATCCCCCGGTGCTCGGCCTGGAGGAAGTTCAGGGCCCGGGCCTTGTCGAGAAAGGCCAGGACCGGGTCGAAATAGGCCTTGACGTTGAGGAGGCCGCACGGCTTGCGGTGGATGCCGAGCTGGGCCCAGGTCAGGACCTCGAAGAACTCCTCCATCGTCCCCAGTCCTCCCGGAAGGGCGATGAAGCCGTCCGAAATTTCGGCCATGAGGGCCTTGCGGCCGTGCATCGACTCGACGATCCGGAGATCGCGGACGTCCGTGTAGGCCAGCTCCTTCTCGACCATGCCGCGGGGGATGACCCCGATGACCTCGCCGCGGGACTCATGGACGACGCGGGCGATTTCGTACATCAGGCCGACCCGGCCGCCGCCGTAGACGAGGCCGATCCCCCGGCGGAGGAACTCCCGTCCCAAGGCCCGGGCCGCCTCGGCGTAATCGGGGTCCGCCCCGGGACTCGAGCCGCAAAACACGCACAGGCGCTTCATTCGCGGAGCCCGACCGTCAGCGGCCGAAGGCCTCGGCCGGAATGGACCCTTTCTTGAATCCCGGTCCCTGCCAGGAGACCTCGAGGCCCATCCCCCCCGTCCCCTGGAAATAGACGAGCTCGAAGACGTGCCAGCCCGCTTCGAGGGCGATCTCCGCTTTTTCCTCGGTCATGCCGTGAACGCCGTCGTTCGCGACGACATCTTTTCCGGCGACCGAAAGCCTCGACCCGTCGTCGGAGTTGAGGGAGAAGACATAGACTCCGGTTTCGGGGATGCGGATCGACCCCTTGAATCTCAGGGCGAACTCATCTTTGTCTTTGGCGACAGCGACGTCCGGACGAGGGGCATTCCCCGTCCGGACCGCTTTCAGCGCCGAGAAATCGGGCAGTTTCTCGAAACGGCCTTCGAAATACTCGAAGGCCAGCCCCTTTTGAGCGGGAGGTTTCGCCGAGGGAGGCAGGGCCGTCGCCGGCTTGAACGTCCGACTTTCGACGAGGCTCGATGTCCCGTCGGGCCAATACGCCCTGGCCTTAACCGTCGTCTCGGCCTTGACGACGAGGGGCTCGCGGTAGAGCGGTGCATCCAGTCCCGGCTCGGCGCCGTCGAGCGTATAACGAATGGAAGCCCCGTTCCGGGCTTCGAGTTCGACGGCAAACGAAGGCCCGACGAAGAGCGTTTGGCCGGCCGTGAACCGCGGCGGCAGATAGCCCCGATTGAGGGCCGAGAACCGGGCGGGGTCGAGTTTGACGACTTCCCGGTCGTAGGTCGCGAGGCCGTTGACCTCGATTTCGCAGTCCGAGGTCTGGGTGTAAACGGCCGCGGCCAAGCCCTTGTCGACCAGAGGATAGAGGCTTTTCAGGAGGTCCGCGTAGCGGCGCTCATAAGCCTGGATGTCGTTGAAGTTTCGGTATCCCCAATTGCCCTCGGCCTGCCAGAGATGGCCGCTGATCGGAAGGCCGAGGCCGCCGAATTCCCCGAGAACGGCGGCCCGCTTCTCCTCGACGGGAGGCATGGCCGGTCCGGGATAGGCGTGGATGTCGACGACGTCCCCGACGCCCTTGTCCGTCCAGCCGCTGGCGTTGTTGACCAGGCGGGCGGGGTCTAGCTCCTTCGTCCAGGCCGTGATTCTCTCGGTGTCGTACTGGCCCCAGCCTTCGTTGAACGGAACCCACATGACGATCGAGGGATGGTTGCGAAGGGCCTCGATGACGGCCTTCCACTCGCTTTCGAACTGGGCGTCGCGGCGGGCAAGCTCGTCGGGCGGAAGGGCCTCGCGTTTGAAGAGGGCGCTGGGCATGTCCTGCCAGACGAGGAGGCCGAGCTTGTCGCCCCAGTAATACAGCCGGTCGGGCTCGACCTT
The DNA here is from genome assembly GCA_016867585.1 of Candidatus Aminicenantota bacterium. Classification (GTDB taxonomy): domain Bacteria; phylum Acidobacteriota; class Aminicenantia; order Aminicenantales; family UBA4085; genus JAAZPG01. The sequence goes on from VGJF01000033.1 coordinate 10,110, forward strand.
GACGTGCTTGCGGAGCATGTTCATCCCCAAGGCTTTGATCATCTCGATATCGGACCGCAGGGCGGCGTCGGTCGGGGCGGTGTAGAGGCCATCGGGCCACCAGCCCTGGTCGAGGGGCCCGATTTGAAAGAGCGGCTTGTCGTTCAATAACAGCCGGACATAGCCCTGATCGTCCTTGCCCAGCGAAATCTTGCGCAACCCGGCGTAGCTTGCGACCTTGTCGATGACTCGGCCGTCCTTCTTGAAGATGATCCCCAGGTCATAAAGGGCCGGACGGTCCGGTGACCAGAGCTCCGGTTGGGAAATCCTGACGACGGCCGGGAGAATTCCCTGGACCGCGGCTTCGGCGACGATATTGTCCCCCAGGCGGACCGTCAGGTCGAACGATGTCCCGTCGGTTGGCCCTTCGATGATGGGCTCGACGGTCAGCGTTTCCCGGTCGATGTCGGGAGTGATTTTGAGGTTGGCGATATAGGTTTTCGGAACCGGTTCGAGCCAGACCGTTTGCCATATGCCCGTGACCGCCGTGTACCAGATGCTTCGCGGGCGCATGACCTGCTTTCCCCGGGCGATCGGGCTGTTCGCCTCGTCCGTGGGGTCAAAAACCCGGAGGACGATTTCTTGCTTCCGTCCGGGGTCGAGGGCGTCGGTGATGTCGAAGCTGAAGGGGTCATACCCGCCCCGGTGGGCGCCGACTTCGCGGCCGTTGACCCAGACCGTGCTTTCCCAGTCCACGGCCCCGAAATGGAGGAGAATCCTGCCGCCCCTCCACGGCCGGGGAACGGAAATCTCGCGGCGGTACCACAGTTCATGGGCCGCCCCGACCGCCCGACCGACCCCGGAAAGGGCCGATTCGACGGCGAAGGGGACCAGGATTTTTCCGTTCCAGGCGGACGGCCGGCCGGAGCCCTTGGCGACAACGGCGTAATCCCAAAGGCCGTTGAGGTTCAGCCAGTCCTCCCGGACCATCTGGGGGCGCGGATATTCGGGAAGGGTGCGGTCGGGCCGCACCTCCGCCGCCCAGCGGGTCATGATCCGGTTTCCGGCCGGCTTCCATGCCGGGGCCGCAGCCTTGCGGCAAGCCGACCAGCCGGCGCAAAACGCAAGGACCATGCCCGCGAAGATCCCCATTTTTTTCATGGCTCCCTCCTCATCGAGGATTTTCGGATTTTTTGAGCAAGTCGAGGGCGCGGCGGGCGGCGGCGCGGAGGATATCCCGGTGGGAGGGCATCGCCTCGGCCTCCTTGAGGAACGGCTCGGCCGAAGGATCGCCCGTCCGGGCAAGGGCCTCGAGCGAGGCCGCCTGGACCGCATAGCTCCGGTCCCGGCGGAAGACATCCTTGAAGAACGGGGCGAGATCGCGACGCCCGTAGCCCCCCAAGGCCGCCACGGCCGCGATCCTGACTTTGGAGCTTGCGTCCTCGCCCTTCGACCGGAGGAGAGCGATCTGCGGCTCCCCCTTGACCTGCCCCAGCGCCCGGACGGCGCTTTCGCGGACGGCCCAGAAAGAGTCTTTCTCGGCCGCCTGACGGAGCGCGTCGATGACCGGCGGCCGGTCCTTGAACCGGAGAAGCTCCCCGGCCGCCTCCATCCGGCCGATGACGTCGTCGCTCCGGAGCTGGAAGAGAAGCTCGTCCTCGCTTCTCTCGAAGGTCCATTCCTTGAGAAGGACGTTGCCCTCGTCGAAGCGGACGAGCCTGGGCTTTTCCTCGGCCGGAAGGTCGAACGCCTCGTCGGCCTCGTCGACCTCGACCGTCCGGACGTCCTTCCCGCGGCTCGTCACGATCCCTATTTTGACCGGAAGCCGATAGACCGGGATTCCCTTCGAAAAATCCTGGACCTGCCGGAGGCGGAGCTTGACGGTCCGGCCCGTTTCGTCCCATGTCCAGCCGACCTCGAAGACGGGGTGGCCGGGCTTGTAGATCCATTGCTCGAAGAATCCGTCCATGTTCCGGCCGGTCGTCTCCTTGATCGTCTTCATGAAGTCCCGGGTGTCGGCCGAGCGGAAGGCATGGTCATGGAGAAAACGGCTCAGGACCCGGAAAAAATCCTCGTCGCCGAGGAGGTCGCGGAGCATGTGGAGGACGGCCGCCCCCTTGGGATACGTGTGGCGGTCGAAATTCTGCTCCGGACGGTCGTAGCGATCGAAGACGATCGGTCGGACATAGCGCGTCCGGGCCTCTTGGAGATAGCTGTTCTTCTTGCCGAGAAGGTCGACCGCCCCCCGCTCGTCGACGACGACGCCCTCGCCCATGGCCGTGGTCGTCGTGCTTTCCATCCCCCCGCCGAAGGGGACCTCGACCTGGTCGTACTTCGCCCCGGGATAGTCGAAGGCGAAGAGCTTGTTGAAGAAGGCCATCAGCGCCGGCGTCTCGCCGAAAGTGCGGCGGGCCCGGTCGGCATGCTTCGGATAGACCCAGTAATTGATCGGGATGTTGCCCAAGCGGTCCTCGACGACGACGTACGGGGCTGCGGCGAGGAAGAAGAGGTAGGTCGAATGGGGCTTGTCCTGGAGCCAGTGGTAGGTCACGGCGTTCTGCCCCGCCTCTTCCTTGACCGAGACGAGACGGCCGTTGGCGACGACCTTGTTTCCGGCGGGAACGGTGGCGATGATCTCATGGGTCGCCTTGTCGTGGGGGTAATCCCAACAGGGCAGCCAATGATGGACATTGTCGGGCCAGGAGTTCGAGGCCACGAGGAGGGGCCGGTCGCCGGAAGCTTCGTAGAACCGCAAACCGTTTTTCGGCTCCCGGCCGCGGTAGAAAACGGTGAGGGACAGGGTCTCACCCGGCCGAAAGGCTCTCGGAAGGGCGACCTTGAGCTTGTTCGGCCCTTGCTCGAAGGCCAAGGGACTCCCCGTCTCGAACGCGACGCCGGAAACCGTAAAATCCTCGGCGTCGAGGACGACCGTCGCCAGCCCGTCGCGGAGAGGCGTCAAGGTCACCGTCGTCTCCCCATCGAACGCCTTCCCGGCGATGTCGATCTTCAACCGGATGAGGTAGTGAAGGGCGTCGAAGTCGCGGCTGGGCTCGGCCTGGACGGGCCGGGCGTAGACGTCGACGGCCTGAGCGGCGAGCGGCCGGGAGGGGACGGGCGGAATTCCCGCAAGAAGGACGGCGGCGAAGAGGACGGCGGGACGAAAGAGCTTTCTCGATTTCATGGCGACCTTCCTTGCCCTTCATTATGTCGAAACCGGGGCGTTTGGCAAGGTCCCCTCGACAACGGGCTTTTCCTCCTCCACAACGACGCGGATTTCGACAAGATCGCCCGGCATTTCCCCCTGAAGATTTGGACTTAAGCGGTGTGGAAGACTTCGGCCATCCGACTCCACCACTCGTTGCCGCCGCGGAGAGGGATGGCCTGCTGGCAGGGGTCGGTCTCCTTCCACCAGCGCTGGGTCTCGGGGTCGGCGGCCATCTTGGCCATGTCGGCCTCGAAATCGACGCCGGTGTATTCAAAATAGGAGAAGAGATAGTGCTTGCCGGGCTCGATCTCCCGTAGGAATATCGAGTAGTTTTGGATATGGCAGTCCTTGATCTTCTTGAGCACGCCCGGCCAGACGGCGGCATGGAGCTTCTTGTAATCGTCGATTTTCTCGGGCTTGAGCATGATAACCATGCCGTAGCGTCTGACTCCGGGCAAATTCATCGTCCACCTCCAGTCGACGGCGCTGCCCCGCTCCGAAAACTTATCATCCTTCGAGGCCGATCCTTCAAACGCCGCCGATTTTCTTCAAAAAATTCCGATATTCTCTCCGATAGAGCTTCCGGATTTTTTTCGCTTCCTCCAAGACCAAAGCGACTTTCTTGGGGTCGAGCTCGTAGGTGTAGGCATGGCGGAAGAAATGGCGAAACGCCCTCAGGGAATCCAACAGGGCAAACGCCTCCGAAGACAACAAGGACGGCCTCACGCCCTCGACCGAGACGGTCATCCGCCACAGAAGCCCGCGATGATATTTTCGCTTGTCCTCGATGTTGATTTCGAAATATCCGGCGACGATCTTGAAGACATCCTCGAAAGCGCAGTAGAGATTGTGGAGCTGATAAGCGAGGCTTTCCAGGACGACCCGATCCTCGAGGTTTTTGCGCTTGTCGATCCGGCCGAAAATCTTCGCGATTTCCGAGAACTGCCTGTCCAATTCGCTTTTCAGGAGCTTCCGTCGCGTCTTTTCCATCTCACGCCTTCCTCGCGAATTTTATCCTTCAGCCTCCCGCATTTTTCGACCTGAACGACATCGACGTCGGCATCCAAGGCCCGGGATAAAAAAGCTTGAGCCCGGAAGAAGTCCTTGTCGGCCAAGCCGACGAATCCGATATCGATGTCCGAATCTTCCGAATATTTCCCCTTTCTCGTCAGCGAGCCGAAAAGAATGGCCTCCTCGAAGGCGACGTCCCGCGAGAGCGTCTCGAGCGCGGCCAGGACTTCAGCCGTCCGCTTCCGCCTAAACTTCTCCCTTTCGGCCCTTTTCTTCTTTAGAGCCCGATCGAGAGTCGCCGTTGAAAACACGTCCCGAACCATGGCCCTGCCTCGTTCCGTATTTTTTCAAAGAACGGAGGAAAAGGCAACGCAATTCGCCTTTTCAAGGCCGGAGGACTAAAATAGCCGCCAAGGAGGCTCGCATGTCCAAACGCATCCCGTCCACCCTCATCGTCATGGGCATTTTCGCTCTTTTCGCCGCCGCCGCGTCCCAAACGAAACCTCTGAAAGTCCTTCTCCTTTATGACATGGAGGGGGTCACCGGGGCGACGAGCGTCAAGCACACGAGCTTTTCCTCCAAGACCGAGTACGAAGCCGGCCGGATCTCGCTGACGGCCGATGTCAACGCCGCGATCGCCGGCTTGAAAGCCGGCGGGGCGACGGAAATCATCGTCGTCGACGGGCACGGGTCAGGCAATACGACCGGGCCGGACGTCATCGTCGACCAGCTCCTGGCTCCGGCGAAGATGATTTCCCGCGAACGGCCTTTTGACATTTACATGGACAGCTACGACCAATCGATCGACGCCATCGTCGCCGTCGGCATGCATGCCGGAGCGGGAAACGAGGCCGGCTTCATTTCCCACACCTACACCATCGAGGACACGCAGTACCGGGTCAACGGGATCCCCTTCAACGAATCGATGATCCTGGCCATGGGAGCCGCCCGGTATGGCCTTCCGCTGATCATGGTCTGCGGGGACGACGAGCTCGAAAAGGAAATGCGGCGCTTCCTGCCGTGGGCGAAATACGCCGTCGTGAAACGGGCCGTCGGCCGGGCGAAGGCCGAGCCTTATCCCCGCGAGGAGGTCTCGCGCCGGATCGAGAACGCGGCTCGGGAGGCGATTCTGGCCCTCGCTGCGATGCGGACCGCCGCCATCACCTCCGCGCCGTTCCGCTTCGCCCTGACCTTTCAGGACGACCAGCAGGCCCAGGCGGTCGCCCGGCTCCAGGGGGCGGAAATGGCCCCCGACGGCGTCGCCGTCCAAATCAAATCGCATGACTTCGAGGAAGGATACCGGGCCAGCCTCCGGATGATTTCCACGGCGGGCCTCGTCGGCCGCGTCCAGTCCCTCCAGAGGGCGATCGACGCCCAGCCCAACGCCGAGGCTCTGCGCCAGGCCGCGCGAGACCTCGTCATCGACCGCTGGTTCAATCCTCCGCCCGGAGGCGCGGTCCCGTCGGGCGCCGCGGCCCCGCTCCGCTACTGGGGCGCCCGTTGACCCAGCCGGTGTAGGAAGGCATGGGCTTTCTCCGGCCGTCGGATTACGCCGTCTTCGCCCTCTACTTCGCCGTCCTCATAGGCATCGGGGCGGTCTTCCGCAAGCGCGCCGCCCGCAATCTCGAGCATTATCTCCTCGCCGGCCGCCGGATGCCTTGGTGGGCCCTCGGCCTTTCCCAGATGTCGTTCTGGTTCGACATGACCGGGACGATGATCATCACCTCGTTCCTCTTCCTCCTCGGGCCCCGGGGCATCTACGTCGAGTTCCGCGGCGGGGCCTGCCTCGTCCTGTCGTTCATCATGCTCTGGACGGCCAAATGGCACCGCCGCTCCGGAGTCATGACCGGGGCCGAGTGGATGATCTACCGCTTCGGTCGGGACCGCTGGGCCCATTTCGCCCGCCTGATGTCCATGGCCTCGAACGTCATCCTCAACCTCGGCCTCCTGGCCTACTCCTTCAAGGGGGCCGGGCTTTTCCTGTCGATGTTCCTCCCCTTTCAGCCCTGGGTCTGCGCTTTGATCATGATGGTCGTCACGGCCGTCTACACCATCGAGGCGGGTTTCTACGGCGTCATCGCCACCGACATCTTCCAGTCCGTCTGCATCTGGGCCGGGGTCGTCCTCATGGTCGTCGCCGCCCTCGGCCGGCTCGCCGGCGTGGCCGATATCGGCGCCCTGGCCGAAGCCGTGACGGGCAATCCCCAGTGGACTAGCTCGCTCCCCCAAGCCCGGACGCCGATGCCGCCGGGATATGAAGACTATTCCTGGCTGACGATGATGATGCTTTTTTACCTCGGGAAATCCATCATCCAGGGATTGGGGACGGGGGCCGACCCCCGCTATTTCGGCGCCCGGAGCGACCGCGAGTGCGGCCTCCTGAGCTTCACCGCCGGCTGGTCCATGATGCTCCGCTGGCCGCTGATGATGAGCTTCGTCCTCATGGGGCTCGTCCTCGTCAACGGCCTTTTCCCCGACCAGGCCGCTCTCACCCAGGCGGCCGACCTGATCAAAATCCAGGCCGGACCGGTCCCGGCCAACGAATGGCCCGAGCTCGTCGCCCGGGTGGCCCACCATCCCGAAGCCTTCCCGCCGGCGCTCGCCTCCGGCCTCGCCGGATTGTTGGGCCCTGACTGGGCCTCCAAGCTGAGCTTCCTCAGCGTCCACGGGACGGTCGATCCGGAGAGGATATTGCCCGGGGTCCTGCTCCACAGCGTCCCGGCCGGGCTGCGCGGCCTCATCCTCGTCGCCCTCATGGCCGCGGCGATGTCGACCTTCAACGCCATCACCAACGGCTCGACGGGATTCCTCACCCGGGATCTCTATCAAGGCTATCTGCGCCGAAAGGCTTCGGACAGGGAGTTGATCTACGCGAGCTACGCCTTCGGCGTCCTCGTCAACATCGCCGGCTTCGCCATGGCCTACTCGACCAAGAACATCAACGACATCTGGGGCTGGATCACGATGGGGCTGGTCGGGGGGTTGACGATTCCGTCCGTCCTCCGCCTCTACTGGTGGCGGTTCAACGCCGGAGGGTTCGCCCTGGGAACGCTGGCGGGGTTGTCGGCGGCGCTCCTCCAGCGGACCTTCATTCCCCAGATGGCCGAATGGCGCCAGTTCGTCTATATCTCGCTCGTCGGCCTATTCGGGAGCGTCGCGGGAACCTATCTCACCCCAAAAACCGAGCGGGGCGTCGTCGAGAATTTCTTCAAAACGACCCGGCCGTTCGGGTTCTGGAAACCGTTCCGCGGCTCGGTCCCGCCCGAAGTCGCCGCGGCCATGGCCCGAGAGCAAAAATACGATTTTCTCTCCCTTCCCTTCGCCCTCTCCTGGCAATTCACGATGCTCATGCTGCCGATGCAGCTCATGATCCGGGAATGGCGGGCGGCCGCGGTTTCGGGCGCCGTCCTGACG
>VGJF01000034.1 GCA_016867585.1 Candidatus Aminicenantota bacterium
TTTCCGAAGCGGAGCCCAGGCCGCCCGGGTCGTTCAGGCCGAGGTGGCGGCCGAACAGGCCCGCAATGCCCGACTGCAGGCTTCGCAGGGGATCCTTCTCCAGGCGGAGCAGGCGAAAACGAACCTCGTCCTGGCCCGGGACAAATACCGGGTCATGAAGGACAACCTCGCCTTGGCCGAAAGGATCTACGAGGCGACGCTGGCCAAATACCGGGAAGGCCTGGCCTCGAGCTCCGAGCTCACCCAGGCCAACGATAAAGTCCTTCAATCCCAAACGTCCTATATCGACGCCCTTTCCGGCCTTCTCAACGCCAAAACCGCCCTGGATAGGATGTTCGACAGTTTTGATGAGGAATGACGCCATGAAAAGAACCGCCCTGATCATCGCCTTGGCCTTCCTGATGTCGGCCGCCTGCCGGCCGGGGGGAAATCCGTCGGAGCTGGCCCGCCTCGAAGCCCAGCGCGACGCCCTGACGGCGAAGATCGAGGCCCTCAAAGCCAGGATGGCCGAGGGCCGAAACGGGACCTCGGCCCGCCCCGAGGTCATCGCCCCGGTCGAAATAGCGGCCGTCGAGCCCTCCGTCTTCCGGCATTATTTCACCGTCCAGGGGACCGTCCAGTCGGACAACAACATCCTCGTCCCGCCCCTGTCTCCCGGCCTCGTGACGAAGGTCGCGGTCAAGGCCGGCGACCGGGTCGCCGCCGGCCAGCTCCTGGCCGAATTGGATGCCGCCGTCCTCAAGAGTTCGATCGCCGAGGTCGAGCTCTCCCTGGGACTGGCCCGGACCTTCTTCGAGAGGCGGGAACGCCTCTGGGCGAAAAAGATCGGCAGCGAGATCGAGTACCTCCAGGCCAAGACCAACAAGGAAGGCCTGGAGAAGCGGCTGGCGACCCTCCAGGAGCAGCTCAATCTGACCCGGATCACGGCCCCCATCGACGGGACGGTGGATGAGGTCCGGATCAAGGAGGGCGAAATGGCCGCCGCGGGGATGGGCGCTTTCCGCCTCGTCCAGCTCGCCCGGCTCAAGATCATCGCCGAGCTCTCCGAGAATTTCATCGCCCGGGTCAAGACGGGAGATCCGGTCTCGGTCTCCGTCCCGGTCCTCGGCCGGACGTTCGACAGCCGGGTCAGCGCCGTCTCCCAGGTCATCGACCCCTCGAGCCGGACGTTCAAGGTCGAGGTCGCCGTCCCGGCGGCGGCGGGGCCGGTCAAGCCGAACATGCTCTCCGTCGTCACGGTCAATGACTACACGAACCCGTCCGCCCTCGTCGTCCCGGCCAACATCGTCCAGCAGACGGGCGCGGAGAAGTTCCTCTTCGCCGCCGTCGAGGAGAACGGCCGCTGGAAGGCCCGAAAGCGGGTCGTCCGGACGGGTGAGAATTACGCCGACCGCGTCGAAATTCTCGAGGGCCTCGCGGCCGGCGACCGGGTCGTGACCTTCGGCTTCCAGAAGGTCGCCGACGGCCAGCCCCTGTCCGTCGCCGAGGGCCGTTAGTCATGAACGAGCGCCGCTTCAAGCTCGCCGACTTCGCCGTCGACAACCGGACGACGATCTTCATCTTCACCGCCCTCCTCGTCGTCTTCGGGATCATGCAGTACGAGGCCACCCCCAAGGAGGAGATGCCCGAGATCGTCTTCCCCTATTACATGATCGGGACGGTCTATCCCGGGACGTCGCCCGTGGACGTCGAGAACCTGATCACCCGGCCCCTCGAAACGAGGCTCAAGGGCATCAACGGCATCAAGGAGATCAGCAGCAACTCGATCCAGGACTACTCCTCCATCTTTCTCGAGTTCGAGATCAGCGCCGACGAAACCCAGGCTTATCTCGACATCAAGCAGGCCGTCGATGACGCCCGGGGCGCTCTCCCCACCGACCTGATGCAGGAGCCCCAGATCCGGCGGATCGACCTTTCCGAGATCCCCGTCCTCTACATCAACCTCAGCGGCGACCTCGGCCTCGTCCGGCTGAAGCAGCTCGCCGAGGACCTCCAGGAGCGGATCGAGGGGCTCGAGGAGATCACCCGGGTCGACATCTCCGGGGCCTTGGACAGGGAAATCCAGGTCGACCTCGACCTCTACAAGATGCAGGCCGCCGGCCTGTCCTTCGCGACCGTACGGAACGCCATCGCCGGGGAGAACGTCGCCCTCTCGGGCGGCCAGATCGACACCGACGGCATGCGCCGCAACCTCCGGGTCGTGGGCCGGTTCACGTCCGTCGACGAGATCGGCCGGATCCTCCTCCAGGAAGGCCTGGCCCTCAAGGACATCGCCAATGTCCACGACGGCTTCAAGGACCGGGCGAGCTACTCCCGCCGGAACGGCCGGGACGTCGTCACCCTCAACGTCATCAAGCGGGGCGGGAAGAACCTCATCTACGCCGTCGACAAGATCAAGGGCATCCTCGCCGACTTCAAGGCCGCGGCCCCGGAAAACCTCGTCCTCGAGATCTCGGGGGACAGCAGCGAGAAGACGCGCAACGGGGTCAGCGACCTTTTCAACACGATCATCCTCGGCTTCATCGTCGTCGTCTTCGTCCTGATGTTCTTCATGGGGACGACGAACGCGATTTTCGTCGGGATCGCCATCCCCCTGTCCATGCTCGTGGCCTTCATCTTCCTCCCCCTCATCGGCTTCACCCTCAATAAAGTCGTCCTGATGTCCTTCATCCTCGTTCTGGGGATCGTCGTCGACAACTCCATCGTCGTCGTCGAGAACATCTACCGCCATTTCATGACCACTCCCGACCTGCCCGTCGTCCCGGCGACCAAGCGGGCCGTCGGGGAGGTCGCCTTGGCCGTCTTCACCGGGACGCTGACGACGATGGCCCCCTTCTTTCCCTTGATTTACACCCCGGGGATCGCCGGGAAGTTCATGTCCTTCCTCCCGATTACGATCATCCTCTCGCTCACGGCCTCTCTTTTCGTGGCCTATGTCATCAACCCCGTGTTCGCCGTCAGGTTCATGAAATATGTCCCCCCTGAGGAGAAGAAGCGGCGCCCGCGCCTCGGCCGAAAGACCCTCGTCGTCACGGCGGCGGCCTTCGTCCTGGCGGTCGTCTTCTACATCCGCGGGGCCATGGTTCCGGCCAATCTCCTCGCCTTCGGCATCTTGGCCTACTACCTGACCAAGTTCGTCCTGAACAGGCTGATCGATCAATTCCAGTGCTGCGTCATGCCGGCCTTCATGCGCCTTTACAAGCGAACCCTGGCCTTCTGCCTCCGGGGGAGGCGGCCCTGGGCCGTCACGGCCGCGGCGGTCCTGCTCTTTATCGCCTCGATTTTCCTGATGCGGGCCAAGCCTCCCCGGGTCGTCTTCTTCCCGACCGGCGACCCGAATTCGGTCTATGTCTATATCACCATGCCCGAGGGGACGCACATCGACGTCACCGACCGGATTTGCCGGGAGGGTGAGGCGCGGACGATGGCCGTCCTGGGCCGGGACAACCCCGACATCGAGTCCGTCGTGGCCAATGTGGCCGTTAACGCCGGGGCGGGGCTTTTTGAGCGGTCCGCCCAGGACAAGCTGGCCAAGGTGTCGGTCGCCTTCGTCGAATACAAGCTGAGGACGGGGCCAAAACCGACGGCCGAATACATGGAGGACCTGCGGCGGGCTTTGGGAGGAATCCCGGGGGCCGAGATCCGGATCGCCCGGGAGGCCATGGGCCCTCCCTCCGGCGACCCGATCAACATCGAGATCAGCGGCGACGACGTCGATGAGCTCATCGCCATCGCCGGGCGCCTCCAGACGTTCATCGACGGCCTGGGGATCGAGGGGATCGAGAAGCTGAAGTCGAGCATGGAGGTCAGCAAGCCCGAGATCGTCGTCCGGCTGGACCGGGAGAAGGCCAACCAGCTCGGCCTGAACACGGGTCAGGTCGGGTCGGCTCTGCGTTCCGCGGTCTACGGCGTCGAGGCGACGAAGTTCAAGGAGGGCGAGGACGAATACCCTGTCGTTGTCCGTCTCGACGACCGCTATCGGCACGACCTGGCCGTCCTTCTCGGCCAGACGATCGCCGTCAATCCCCGGGGCGGCGGCCCGACGCGCCATATCCCCATCTCGGCCGTCGCCGACGCGGGATTGCGGACAAGCTACGGCGGGATCACCCGGCTCGACAACAAGCGGGTCATCACCCTCTCGGCCAACGTTTTCGGCGGAGCCAATGCCAATGCCGTCATCCAGCGGATCAGCCGGGAGCTGCCGCGGTTCGACCTCAAGCCGGGCTACACGGTGAAGTTCACCGGCGAGCAGGACCTCCAGCGCGAGGTCGGGACGTTCTTCGCCAAGGCCCTGGTCATCGCCATGGCCCTGATCTTCATCATCCTCGTCGCCCAGTTCAACTCCATGAGCAAGCCCCTGATCATCGTCACCCAGATCTTCTTCAGCTTCACCGGAGTCCTCCTGGGATTCACCGTCTTCAACCTCGAGTTTTCGGTCATGATGACCGGGATGGGGATCATCGCCGTGGCCGGGATCGTCGTCAAGAACGCGATCATCATCATCGACTACACGGACCTGAGGGTGAAGGAGGGGGGGGACCCCCTCGGGGCGGTGGTCGAGGCGGCCTCGCTGCGCCTGACGCCGGTCCTCCTGACGGCGTTGTCGACCATTCTGGGCCTTTTGCCGTTGGCCATCGGCCTGAACTTCAACTTCGAGACGCTCTTCACCCGGCTCGATCCCCAAATTTATTGGGGCGGAGACAACGCGGCCTTCTGGAACCCGCTGGCCTGGACGATCATCTTCGGCCTGACCTTCACGACCGTCCTGACGCTCGTCGTCGTCCCGGCGATGTACGTCCTGGCTTACGTCCGCCGCCGGAAGCCCTGATGCCGTTTTACGCCGGGGCCTTTTTCGGGCATTCCATCCTGAAAAACGCTTCGGCCGGTCTTTTCTCTCCCGTGTTGACGCGTCTCGGGGCCGGGGAATATCGTCGGGCCGCGCCCCGGCGCCCGCCTGCGTCCCCTTCAACATCGCCGACATCGGGGACGTTTCTCTTCGCCTCGCTCCGCGTCCACTTCTTGAGCGCCGGGGTCAATTTCGCGTTTTAACGGGTGAAAATTCGAGGACGCCGTCTCGAGGATATTGCAAACCAAAGCCCTGTCTTGAAGCCGGACGATATTCACCAGCCCCAGCGGAGGGCGGTCCAGAGACAACGGCCGGGGCCGTCGATGCCCGAGCCGTGGGTCCGATAGGCTTCGTCGAAAACGTTCTGCAGGCCCGCCGTCCATTGAAATCTCCCCGGACGCCATTGAATCAAGAGGTTGATGACCTGCCATCCGGGGGTCCCTCCCTCCGGGATCCGGTGGTCGGCGATGTCGCCCGCGGACAGACGGCTCTGCTTGGCCGCGAAAATCCATTCGGCGGCGATCCGGAAACCGGGGCCGGGATCGTATTCCAGCCGGGCCCGCCCGTTGAAGGGCGGGATACGCCGCATCGGCTCATCATCGTCGGTGTTGTGCCCGAAGGTATAGGTCAGGTGCATGACCGCCCGCCAGCGCGGACCAATCTCGCCCTGGGCTTCCGCCTCGAATCCTTGAACGTAGGCGCTCTGGCGGTTGGCTTTCCGATAGACGCGGTCCCCGTCATAATAAGGGCTTCCCAGGTAGGTCGATTCGATCCGGACGATGAGGTCGCGAAGCCTGGTCCGATAGAGATAAAGGGCCGAGGCCCATCCTTTTCCCCTCGATTTGAGCCCGGCCTCGAGAGTCGTGCCGGTCTCGGGTTTGAGGTCCGGCGCCGGGACTTCGATCCCGTAATCGAAGGCGCCGAACGAGCTGAGGTCGTTGATGTTCGGGGCGCGGAAGGAGCGGCTGAGGTTGAAGACGGCGTGGAGACCCCCGCTAAGCCGGTACAGCAGCGAAAAATGGCCGGCCAGAGCCGCCGGCGCAAGATCGACGTCTCCGAAGAGATCGTCCCCGGCTTCGATCGCGACGACGTTGTGGCGAAGCCCGGCCTTCAGCCCGAAACGGCCGACCTCGAGGCTTTGGGCGTGATAGACGGCCAGGTTGAGGGCCCGGGCTCCGTCGGGGTAGAGCCCTCGCTTGGCGAGGCTCAAACCGGTCGTCATGTCGAGCTCTTCGGCGGCGCTCCGGACGTGATCGGCATAAAGCTCGCATCCGGTCGTCAGGATCCATTCGGGCCTGGGGACGCTCCGGAGCTGAAATTGAATCCCCAGGGTTCGGACCCGGTCGCGCTCCTTCTGCAGCCGGTCGCTCGACTCCTTCCGCTTTTCCCGCCCCTCGTCGGATTCCTGCCAGGAAACGGTCGCTTCGATTTCCCTGGCGAAGGGAGCGGCGGAAAACGCCTGGACCCTGACATAGGCCAGCCGCCTTTCCTGGGGACTGAAGACGTACCGGGCGTAGCCCCGCTGAGCCACTTGATCATAGGCGGGAACCTCAGGCTGGCGGACGGATTGCCAGGCCGCCGTCAGAAGGAGATTGTCGTTGAGCTTGGCCAGGCTTTTCAGGTCGGCGGCGGTTTCCTCGTATCCGCTGGGGGCCTCCACCCCGAGTTCCCCTCCGGCCCTGAGGTCGCCGAACGAACGCCGGGATATCCCTCCGAGAAGCCCAACGCGGGGCGTCCGGAATCGGACGTCGAGACGGCCGGTCTTCTCCATGTCTCCGCCGACCAGCTTGCCTCTCGCGGAGGCGGATATCTCGGTTTCGCGGGCCGAAAACCCGGGCGAGGGCGACAGGAAGTTCAGGACGCCGCCGACGGCGTCGCTCCCGTAGAGCGTCGAGCCGAAGCCGCGCAGAATCTCGATCCTGTCGAGGGTAAACGGGTCGACCGTATTGAGATATTGATTGGGCCCGTAGCGGTACGTCGCATTGTTCAGGCGGATGCCGTCGACGAGGGCGAGGACCTGGTTTCCCGTCAGGCCGCGCAGAAAAGGGGATCCGCCGCCGTGATTCGTCTTCTGGAGCCAGACGCCCGCCGCCTCGGGAAGCGCTTCGGGCGCGGTCCGCGGCCACTGTTCCGCGAAGTCCCGGGCCGTCAGGGCGCCGACGGCGGCCGGGGATTGGAAGGTCGCCCGGGGATCGCGTTCGGCCGTCACGGTGATCTCTTCGTGGAGAGTGAGGCGGGTGGGCTCGAGAAAAACCTCGAGGACCTCCGTCTCTCCGGATTCCAGGTCGACGGCGACCTCCCGGCCGATGAAACCCGCCCGTTGAAACCGGAGAACATACCGGCCGGGCGGAAGCGACGGGAAGCTGAACGCCCCGTCGGCTCCGCTGTGCGCCGCCGGACGGCCGGGAGAGACAGCGATGGCGACGTCGGGCAAAGGGATGCCCTCGGGTGATTGGAGCACCTTGCCCCGAATCACGCCGGTTTGGCCGCCGAAGACCGACAGCGGGAAGATCGCGACGGCCAACAGCCCCGCCCCGAACGCGTTCCTTGTCATGGGAAGCGATCCTCCGGGATCTTCCGGCCATGAGCGGCCGGAGGGGCCGATGGTATCGGACGAGAAGCGATTTTGTCAACCGCGGCGGATGGGTTTGGGTGTTGACTTGGTTCGGCCGGCGGAATAGCATGGGCCCGTCTCCCGGAATCTCCGGCGTCAAATTTGGACCCGGGAGACGGAAAGACGGCGGCCGATGAAAGGACTTTTCCGCGAAACGATGAGGGCCGTCCTCCCCCTGGCCGTCCTCGTCCTCCTTCTCCAAACCCTCGTCCTGGCGACGCCGATCGAGGTCATCGTCCGGTTTGTTGCCGGCGCGGTCATGGTGGCCGCGGGCTTGTTCCTCTTCCTCAAGGGAGTCCGGGTCGGCCTCCTTCCCATGGGCCAGTCCATCGGGGCGGAAATGCCGAAAAAGGTCTCTTTCGGAGTGCTCCTGGCCCTGGCCTTCGTCCTCGGTTTCGTCGTGACCGTGGCCGAGCCCGACGTCCGAGTCCTGGCCTATCAGGTCGATTTCGTTTCCGGCGGGGAGATCGGACGGGGCGTCCTCGTGCTCAGCGTCGCCCTCGGCGTGGGCATTTCGGTCAGCCTGGCCATGTTGAGGATCTTTCTGGGCGTGCCGATGGGATGGATTTTGGCCGCCGGCTATGTCGTTGTCCTGGCCTTGTCGTTCTTTGTTCCGGATCAATTCCTGCCGGTCGCGTTCGACGCCGGAGGCGTCACGACCGGTCCGGTGACGGTGCCGTTCATTTTGGCCTTGGGGATCGGAGTCGCATCCGTCCTGGGCGGCCGTTCGGCCGTCGGCGACGGCTTCGGGATCGTCGGCATCGCCTCCATCGGGCCCGTCATCGGGGTCATGATTCTGGGGATTCTCTACGGATGAAAGCCCTCCTCGAGTTCCTCGATGCCGGCCCCGTCGTTCTCGAGGTTCTGGCGGCGTTGGGGCCTCTGGTTGTTTTTTTCGTCCTTTTTCAGGCGATTTTCCTGCGACTTCCGGCTCGAATCTTGGGCCGTATGGCCGGTGGGATGGCCCAGGCTTTCGTCGGGCTCGTCTTCTTCCTTCAAGGCGTCAAGGTCGGATTCCTGCCGGTCGGCCGGGACATGGGCATCGCTTTAGGATCGTTCGGCCGGCCGTGGGTGCTCGTCCCGATCGGATTTCTCTTGGGGTTCGCGGCCACGGCCGCCGAGCCCGCCGTCAGGATCCTCGGGGAGGAGGTGGAGAGGGCTTCGGCCGGGTCGATCCGGTCCAGGGTCATCATCCCGACGTTGTCGGTCGGCGTGGCCGTTTTCGTCGCCTTGGGGATGTTCCGGATCCTGACCGGGATCCCGCTGGTCTGGTTCCTCGTTCCCGGCTATGCGGCCGCCCTGGCCATGCTTCCATTCTCGGGTCAAACCTTCGTCTCGATCGCCTTCGACTCCGGGGGAGTGGCCACGGGACCGATGACCGTGACCTTCGTCATGGCCCTCGCCGTCGGCGCCGCCGGGGCCTTGGAGAACAGGCATCCCGTCCTGGACGGATTCGGCCTGATCGCCCTGGTCGCCTTGGCTCCCATCCTTTCGGTCCTCGTCCTCGGCCTCGTCTATTCCGGGAAAAAGGGGAAGAAATCATGAGCGCGTCCTTCGACCTGATCGTCACGATCGTCAACAGGGGAGTTTCCGAAAGCATCCTCAAGGCTTCGAAAGAGGCCGGGGCCGAGGGAGGGACCGTCCTTTTTGGCCGAGGATCCGGGATCCACGAAACCAAGACGATGTTCGGGATTCCCATCGAGCCGGAGAAGGAGATCGTTCTGACCGTCGTCCCCGGAGCGATGACGGATAAGGTTCTCGAGGCCGTCGTCGGCGCGGGCGATCTCGACCAGGCCGGGTCCGGGATCGCTTTCGTCGTGGCGTTGAAGCGGGTCGCCGGGATCTGCCACCTGTTCAAAGGCATCCTGACCTGCGATTGAGACGGGCGAAGCCGCCCTTCGCCGGTGAAGAAGGGGCCTCAGCCTTCAGTCGGCATCCTTGACGCAGCGGAAACCGACCGTCGCCGCGCGGTCCAGGCCGGGAGCGACGAGGAGATGGATCTGGACGCGGTCGACGGCCAGGGGGCCGCTCTTGACGTACCAGACGCTTTTTTCGGGAGCGTAGTGGCTGCCGCCGCGGATGATCCCGTAGCGGTAAACCCCGTTGTCATACACGTCATCCATGATCTGCCAGACGTTGCCGACCATGTCCAGGGCGCCGAACGGGCTGGCCCCTTTGGGAAAGGCCCCGACCGGGGTCGTTCGGTTGAGCTTGTCGTTGCATCGGCCGGGCTCCATCTTCGCTCCCCAGGGGAAAGCCCGGCCGTCGGTGCCCTGGGCGGCGTATTGCCATTCGGCTTCGGTCGGGAGGCGCTTGCCCGCCCAGCGGGCGTAGGCCCGGGCGTCCTCGAGCGAGACCCAGATGACCGGATGCTCGGCCTGGCCGGCCGGCGGCGCGCCTCCGGCCCAGTGTTTCAGGAAGTTCGATTCATCCTTGGGAGCGTATCCCGTGGCCCTCAGAAAGGCGGCGAAGGAGGCGTTGGTGACGGGAGTCCGGTCCATGAAGTACCGGCGCATTTCGAGCGATCGGGCCGTTTTCGTGTCCGGATAGGGGATGACCGGGTTGGCGTCGTCGGGGTTTCCGGACGTTTTGAAAACGAATGTTCCGGCCGGGATTTCGACCATCCCGGGCGGCGCCGACCGGGCCGGGGCCGTCCGCTCGACCCGGGTCATGAGGCGCGGATGGGCCAGGGGAAGGCGGACGACGCGCTCGTCGAGTATCTCTCCCCGGGCGTCGAAGAGTTGGACGACGAATTTCTCCTCCCGGAAGCCGAAGTGCTCATGAAGGGCGATCGTCCGCGGCTCGGTCCCGAACGAGGCCGGAGCATTGGAAGGGGAGGGATGGCCGGCCGAGACCGAAATCCGGCTCCCGGCCGGCGCCCCGGGCGCTTCGAAGGCCACGATTTCGCCATCAGCCTCGACCCGCAGCCGTTCGGGCAGGACGGCGAGGCAGTCGACATTCGCCTCGCGGCGCGTCCCCAGGGCCGCCGCGTCGAAGGCGGCGACGTCGACAGGAGCGAAGAACCGGCCGTCCTTGAGGACGGGTGTCAGCTCCTCGTGGTTCCAGAAGCTGACGAGATGCGAACCCGCCGGCATGTCGACCTCGACGAGGGGGCCTTTGTATCCTTCCGGACGCAGGCTGAGGACCGTGAAGACGGTCTTGGGGCCGTCCCGCCAGCGGTTGGCCCAGAGGCCGTCCTCGCAGGCGGCGACGAGAGGCTCCCAGGCGGGGTCGAGGAAGGCCGTCGCGTTCTGGCGCAGGAGCATGGTCGTTTTGCCAAGGTAGCGTAGCTCCTCCTCGACCCAATCGGGCCGGCCCGGCCGCATCGTGTTGATCTCCGAGCCGTAGCCGTTGAAGAAGGCCACCGCCGCCTCTCGGTGGAGAGGTCCCTCGGCGAGCTGGAGGACGCGAAAGATCGCGAAGTCGGGCTTGATGTACTTGTTCAGGTTGAGGGGGGGGGGCATGTAGAGGGCGTCATGGACGCGGCCGGAGACGATGCCGGGCATGTCCCGGGGGACGGCCATTCCCTCGCTGTACATGATGATCCCGGGTTTGACTTTGTCGGCGGCCTCCTGGAACTCGCGGCTCGATGACCCCCGGGTGTCGAGGACGACGCCGTCCGCGTCGAGGGTCCTCAGCATGGCCTCCATCCCGGCGAGGTGGTCCTCGTGCCGGGTGCTCTCGTCCCACGGATTGTAGGAGATGAAGTATTTCTTCCCGAGCTTGTGGGCCAGGTCGACCTGCCGCCGGAGCTCGGCCAGGCCCCCCGGCAGATCGCGGTACATGTCCCATTGGTTGCGCGCGTCGAGGCCCAAGCGGGGCCAGGTCGGCCAGATCGCGTAGATGTCGATGGGGCCGAGGAGTCCGTCCCAGGCCACGAGCGTCTCGTCGAAAAAATATCGTCCGGCCCGGCCGTCATAATAGGTCCGGTCCCAAGCGAACTGGAGGACCATGAGGTGGGCCCTCCGGACCCAGGCCAGGTCGGTCCGCCGGAAGAGGGCGTCGTCGAACGCTTCAAGATCGTAGAGAAAACGCTCTCGAAACATGATTTCGAGGCCCCGGCGCCAACCCCCCGGGTGGGCCTCGAAATACAGGGCATATTCGACCGAGCCTCCGGGTTCGAGGGTCGAAGCCCATCGGGTCCGCTCGGCTTTGTCGGTTTTGACCCGCCGGGCCAGGGCCGTGGCCGACATGCCGTTCCCCGCTTCGACCGAACAGAAGCCCAGGTGCCAGGCGTTGTCCGGGAGAACGACCCCCAAGGGCCGGAGTCCGGGGCGGAAGAGAAGGGTCCGGCTGAGATGGTGAGGCGGTTCGTTCGGAAGGCCGGCCGTGATGTAAACCCGGTCTTCGCCTTGAGCCAGCGGGACGAGATTCTCGATCGTGACCTTGGATTTCGAAACGTTGCGGAAAATGAGACGGAGTTTCGTCCCCGGTTTGAACCCGTCCTCCGGCTCGACGGAGACCGTCAGTCCGGAGGGGGTGGAGGAGGCCGTCTCCGGCCGGCCGTCGACGACCATCGAGTAGAGCGGGAGCGGAGGCGACAGGGCGATTTCCCGACCTCCTGCGAGGACGAGGGCGGAGACGGAGGTTTCGGCGCCGGGGGGCCCGGCCAACCGGACCGAACGGAGGCCCGTCTCATCGGAGGCGCCCCGGCCATGGCTCGCACGGAGGGGCCCGCCGACGAGAACCGCCGCCAAGATGACGAACCCGGATATCTTGCGAACGCGCATGACGGCATTGTTCCACAAACGGCCCGCCGGCCGCAAATGCCTCCCCGAAAAGCCGCCCGGCGGGCCTTTCGCGTCCGCCCGACACGAAGTCCGACGACGCCCGGTTCAGCGGGGGATTCCGGCTCGAGGAATGGGACCGGGATTTTGATTCGACGGGGGGGCTGTGCTATAGATTCGGCATGAAAACGCCGATAGAGTTCTCCTTTCTGCGGGACGAGATCGTCGGGATCGACGCGGCCATCGCCACGCCTTTCGGAGAGAGGCTCATGGTCTACGGCGATTACACGGCCTCGGGGCGGTGTCTGAGGTTCATCGAGCAATACCTCATGCGCCTCCAGCGCCATTACGCCAACTCCCACACCGAGGACGACATCACCGGAAGGAACATGACCCGGCTTCTCCGCCAGGCGGAGGGGGCGATCAAGGATGCGGTCAACGCCGGGCCCCGGGGTCGGATCGTCAGCCTCGGCTTCGGGAGCACGGCGGCCATCGACCGCTTTCAGCACATCATCGGCACCGCCTTCCCCCCCGCGACGCGTGCCCTCCTGGCCGCCTTGGCCGGAGAATTCGCCCGGAAGGCCGGGCTCGGCGCGGATTTCGGGAGGTTCCTCGAGACGCGCCAGCCCGTCGTCTTCATCGGTCCTTACGAGCATCATTCCAACGAGCTGACCTGGCGGGAAGGATTGTGCTCCGTCGTCGTCGTCCGGCTCAGCCCCGACGGGGGTATCGATTTGGGACATCTCGAAGAGCTTCTCCGGAAGCCCGAGTACGGGAACCGGCTTCGGATCGGTTCGTTCTCGGCGGCCTCGAATGTGACCGGCCTCATATCCCCGGTCCGCGAAATCGCCGGGCTGCTCCATCGCTTCGGGGCCCTGGCCTGTTTCGACTATGCGGCCAGCGCGCCATACGCGGCCATCGACATGAACCCCCCTCCGGGAGCGGACGGGGAGGACGCCAGCCTGGACGCGGTCTTCATTTCCCCCCACAAATTCATCGGCGGCCCCGGCTCGAGCGGGATCCTCGTCTTCAATGAACGGGTCTACCGGGCCGACCTGGCTCCGTCGGTCAGCGGAGGCGGGACGGTGGCTTATGTCGGCCGCCGGGGGCACGATTTCTTCGCCGATGTCGAGGAAAGGGAAAAGGCGGGCACGCCGGGCGTCCTCCAGACCATCAAGGCGGCCCTCTCGTTTCTCGTCAAGGAAGCCGTCACGGTCGAGAGGATCGAGCGGCGGGAGAGGGAGCTCCTGACCCGGGCTTTCGAGAGATGGACGAAGAACCCCCGGCTCGAGATCCTCGGCCCCCTTGACCCCGGCCGGAGGATCGGGATCGTCTCCTTCAACATCAGGGAAGAATCCGGCGTCTATCTCCACCCGAAGTATGTCACGGCTCTCCTCAACGACCTCTTCGGCATCCAGTCCCGGGCGGGGTGCTCCTGCGCCGGACCCTACGGCCATGAGCTGCTCGGCATCGATGAGGCGGCCTCCGAGAAGTATCGGGCGGCGATCCGGAGCGGTTACGAGGGCGTCAAACCGGGCTGGTGCCGGGTCGGCTTCCATTTCGCCATGGACGACGCCGAGGCGGACTATCTCATCGAGGCCGTCGATTTCGTCGGACGAAAAGGGGGACGGTTCCTGTCGGAGTATCGGTTCGATTTGAAGACGGGGAGTTGGACTCACGTCCGGGATCCCATGGCCTACGAGGACTTGTCCTTGGCCGAGGCGCTGCGGACCGAGGGAGAGCCCCTTTCGCGCCCGCTCCCGGCCTCCGTCCGGCGGCGGCTCTACCGCGATTACCTGGCCGAAGCGGAGGCCGGGGCGGAAGAGCGGCGACGAACGGACACGGGCGAGGGGAAGGAGCTGCCGCCGGAAATCGCCGCCCTCCGGTTCTTCGCCCTCCCGCCGGAGGCCGATTGACGAAACCTCATCTTCCGCCGTCGAGCGACAAGCGCTTGCGCCGGACAAACCTGAAGCGGACGGCTTTTTCCGCGGCGACGGCCAGGCTGATGAGCAGGCTGAATCCAAGGACCTGGGCCCAATCCCCGACCTTCATGGGATGGCTGCCGAAGACCCGGTTGAAGACCGGCAGATAGGTGTAGGCCGCCTGGAGGAGGGTCATGAGAAGGATGCCGCCCCAGAACCATCGATTCGAAAAAAAGCCCAGTTCGCGAAGCGGCCGGACGAGCGACCGGCAGTTGAAGAGATAGAACATCTCCCCGAAGATGAACAGGTTCACCGCCCGGGTCCGGGCCAGGAGGATGTTTCCGCCGCCCGACATCTCCAGCTTGAAAAGGCCGAATCCGCCGACCATGAGGAGGACGCTGACGAGGATGATGCGGAAGGCCAGGGGTCCGGTCAGGATCGGCTCTTTCGGCTTCCTTGGCGGCCTGTCCATGATCCCGGGTTCCTTGGGCTCGAAGGCCAGCATCAACCCGAGCAGCACGGCCGTGGTCATGTTGATCCAGAGGATGTGGAGGGGGAGGACCGGCAGATCGAGGCCGAAGAAAATCGCGGCCATCAAGGCTAGGCCTTCGCCGCCGTTGGTCGGGAGGGTCCAGGTGATGAACTTCGTCAGGTTGTCGAACACGCCCCGGCCTTCCTCGACGGCGGCTTCGATGGTCGCGAAATTGTCGTCGGTCAGGATCATGTCGGCGGCTTCTTTGGAGACTTCCGTCCCGTTGACGCCCATGGCGATCCCGATGTCGGCCTTCTTGAGGGCCGGGGCGTCGTTGACCCCGTCGCCGGTCATGGCCACGACGTGATGCCGCCGCTGGAGCGCCTCGACCAGGCGCAGCTTCTGCTCCGGGGTCACCCGGGCGAAGACCGCCGTGTGCTCGGCCGCCTCGATGATTTCCACGTCGGACAGCGAGGCCAACTCCCGGCCGGTCAGGACCTCCTCCGTGTGCATCGCGCAGGCGTCGCTGCAGAGGCCCAGCCGGCGGCCGATGGCCGCCGCCGTCCCGGCGTGGTCGCCGGTGATCATCTTGACCAGGATGCCGGCTTTCTGGCAATCCCGAATCGCGGCCAAGGCCTCGGGGCGCGGCGGGTCGATCATCCCTTGGAGCCCGATGAACTCCAAGCCTTCGGCCAGATCCTCCGGCCCGATCCGGGTTGTCTCCGCCGGCATCTCCTTGCGGGCGAAGGCGAGGACCCGGAGGCCGTCGGAGGCCATCTCTTCGACGACCCGATGGACCTCCAGGGAATCCTGAACTTCCGGCGCGCCCTCGCGGCCGTATCCCAGGGCGCACTCCAGGCAGATGCTTTCGATCGATCCTTTGACGTAGAGGACCTTGGGCCGCCCGGCCCCTTGGTCGTGCAGGGTGGCCATATACTGCCGGGCGGATTCGAAAGGAATGACGTCGAGGCGGGGGAATCGCCGTTCGGCCTCCTCTTTTCGGAGGCCGAGTTTGCCGGCGGAGGCGATCAGAGCCGCCTCGGTCGGATCCCCTTCGACGCGGAGACCCCCGTCGGTTTTCTCCAGGCGCGCATCGTTGCAGAGCACGCCGGCCGTCAGCAGTTCGGCCAAGGCCCGGTTGGATTCGGCGGACGGCCCTCCGTTCTCGGGTGAGATCCGTCCTTCAGGGGCGTAGCCGACGCCGGAAAGGCCGTAGCGCGCGCCTCCGGCATAAAGCCGGGTCACGGTCATCTCGTTCTGGGTCAGCGTCCCGGTTTTATCCGAGCAGATGACGGTCGTGCCGCCGAGGGTCTCCACGGCGGGCAGTTTGCGGATGATGGCATTGCGCCTGGCCATCCGGCCGACCCCGATGGCCAGGGTGATCGTCAGGGCGGCCGGCAGGCCCTCCGGGATGGCGCTGACGGCCAAGGCTACCGAGGCCAGGAACAAGTCGACCCATCGCTGGCCGTGAAGATATCCGGCGGCGAAGGTCAGGGCCGCGAGGGCGAGGATGGCATAAAGGAGGACGGAGCTGAATTGCTTGATCTTCCGCGTCAGCGGCGTGTCGATGACCTCGGCCGCGGCGATCATCCGGTTGATCCGCCCGATCTCGGACTCGTCCCCCACGGCGACGACTAATCCCTTGGCCGCTCCGTGGATGACGAGGGTCGAAGAGTAGGCCATGCCGCGGCGGTCGGCCAACATCGTCGACTCCTCGACCGGCCCGTCCCCCTTGGACACCGGAAGGCTCTCGCCGGTCAGGGCGCTCTCATCGACGCGCAGCTCGCGGCAGCCGAAAAGCCGGAGGTCGGCGGGAATCTTGTCTCCGGACTGGAGGACGACGACGTCCCCCGGGACGAGGCCCTCGGCCGCGATCCTCTTGCGCTCCCCGGCTCGGATGACCGTGGCCGTGCTGGTCATGGCCCGGGCCAAGGCGTCGATGGCCTGGAGGGCCTTGGACTCCTGGGCGAAGCCGATGACCGCGTTGGCCAGGACGACGGCGAAGATGACGCCCGCGTCGATCCACTCCCCGACGGCCGCGGTGACGGCCGTCGCCGCCAGCAGGATCAAGACGAGCGGCTGGTTGAACTGGAGCAGGAACCTCAGGAGCGGGCCCTGAGTCTTGACCAGCGTCAGCCGGTTGGGTCCGAATTCGTCCAGGCGGCGGGCGGCCTCGTCCGGAGAAAGCCCCCCCGCGAGGTCCGTTTGCTGGACCTCGGCGACCGCCTCGGCCGGAAGGCTATGCCAGGGTTTTTCAGGCATTCCTTGACTCCCTCCTTTCCTCTCGGACGGTCAGGAAACGGCTTTCCGGCGGTGGGAAAAAGCCCGGTATTCGCCTATGTCGACGATGCCTTTCAAGTGGAGGACGACGCGCCGGATCTGGCGATAGGTGTTGTAGAGGGGGACGGGGGCCAGCCGGATGATATTCGGCGGACGGAAATCCGGAACGACGCCGCGGGTCTTCAAGGCCTCGCTGATCCTCAAGGCCTCCCGGGGATGTTCGAGGGCGACATGTCCTCCCCGGCGGCGCGGATCCAAAGGGGTGCCGATTCGGAAGTCGTAGGGCGGGGCTTCCAAGGTCGCTTTGACGAGGTCGATGAGATAGGACGTCATCCGGACCGATTTCCGCCTGATCCGGCCGATCCCGGCCTCCCGGAGGACGGCCAGGGCGCCGGGCATCGTCGCCGACCCCAGGATTCCCGGCGAGGAAATCTGCCAGCCTCCGGCGGCCGGGGCGGGGTCGAAATCGAGGCTGAGGTCGAATTGGCTCGCCTTGTTGTTTCCGAACCAGCCGGCCAGGGCCGGCTTCCTGCCGAAATGGGCCCTGTTGAGATAGAGAAAGGCGCTGCAACCCGGCCCGCCGTTGAGATACTTGTAGCCGCAAAAAACGGCGAAATCGACTCCCCACCGGCTCAGGCGATGGGGGACGACGCCGGCGGAATGGCTGCAGTCGAAGCCGATCGGGATCCCTCGGAGATGGGCCTCGCGGGTCAGCCTCGCCATGTCGAGAAGCTGGCCGCTGCGGTAGAGGACGGAGGGGAGAAACACGAGGGCGACCTCCGGGGTCAGCCGGTCGATGATGTCCTCCTCCTCGATCGTCCGGCCGTCCCGGCTCGGGACGAGGACGA
>VGJF01000035.1 GCA_016867585.1 Candidatus Aminicenantota bacterium
CATCTACAATTCCGACGCCGGCCTCGTGGAGTCGCAGGGAACCTATTATCCTCAGTTCAAGTCGAATTTTCTCGGGCGATTCCCCGCCGGACTGCGGCCCATCGCCGACGCCGCCGCGGCGCTCGGGATGAGGCTCGGCCTCTGGATCGGGCCGGACGGCTTCGGCGAAACGCCGGACGAGATGGCCGCCCGCCGCGGCCAGCTGCGTTCCTGGGTCAAAGACTTCAACGTCGGTCTGTTCAAGCTGGACACGGTCGTCTCGGCCCTTGCCCACCCGGACAAACACATCCTCGAAAAAAAATACCAGAGCCTGGCCGACAGTCTGGCCGAAGCGCGGGCGATCGATCCGGAGTTCGTCGCCATCAACCACCGGGTCAACAATTCACCCTACATGCTGACGATCACCGATTGTCTCCTCTGGCGCGGCCAGGAAACCTACATCGACGTCCACATCACCAACCGGACGGCGAGCCTCTACAATCGGGACTGTTCGATCGGGCGGGAGTTGACCTCGGAATTCTTCAAAACGCCGTTCCGACTGTTCGAGGACTGCGGGATCTGCTTCAACAGCTGCCTCGAAAAATGGGACGACGACCTCGTGACCCAGGCGTTCGGCCGGGCTTCGGTCCTTTCGCCCGAGATGTATGGGACCTTTTTCTTTCTCCCCGACGAAGATTACCCGAGGCTCGCCCGGCTCATCCAACTCCACAAGCAGTCTGAACATCTGCTCAAGGCGGCGCTTCCCCTTCCCGACGGCGATATCGCCCATAGCGACGGCCGGTCGTCTCTCGTCGTCCTCCGAAACATGTCCTGGGAGACGGTCACGAAGACCATCCCTCTGGACTCGTCGATCGGCCTTCGGACGGCTCCGGGAACGCCCCTGACGATCCGGCAGCGCCATCCTTATGAAGTTCTTATTTCGAAGGAAGGGACCGCTTTCCGGGCGGGCGAATCCGTCTCCCTGGACCTGGATCCCTTCAGCCTCCGGATGATCCAGGCCGATGCGGCCGCCCCGACGGAGCCCTATCTCGCCGGGATCCCCTACGAGGTCATTCCCGGCGCGGACGCGCGCGACTTCGGCCTCAGGCTCCTCGGAACGCCGGGAGAATCCTACGATGTCTCCTTCGTCAATTTCGGGGGCCGGACCGTCCGCACGGAAGACGGGGGGATCGTTCAAGCCGGAGAGAAACCCTGGCCCATCGCCTTCCCGGGCCGGCGTCCCGAGGACAGACTTTTTTCCCGGCGGGCGGAGTTCGAGGAGGACGCCGATCTCGCCGGGGGATCGTTCCTGACCGAATCGGCGAAATTCGCCATCGACGACGACGCCCTCGAAATCCGGGAGATGGAAGCGCTCAAACGAAATCCTTCGCGCCTGCCGGAGATCGAGGCCTGCCGGAGCTATATGTGGGAAAAAGTCATCGCCGCCGAAGGTGACGACCGCAACGCCTTCGACGGAGATCCGTCGACGCGATGGAGCGACGGATACCCCAAGCGAAGCCCGTTCACGGGCAGCCCGGCGCCGTACCGGAGCGATACGTCGTTGTGGCGGATCGATTTGGGCGCCGCGACCGACCTGACGCGGCTTGAGTTACACGTGGTGAGGAAAACCGAGGCCGCGTTCCTGGACGCCGTCGAGACATCGCTTGATCTGAAAACGTGGTCCAAAGTCGACGGCCTGAGCCTGCGGGCCGCCGAGGGGATCGCCTTTTTCAAGGAGTTGCGGCAGAGGGGAAAGACGATCAAGATTTTCGATATCGAAGCGGCCGGGCAGAAGCCGGTCCTCATCGAGGCAGCTCTCCCCAAAGGCCCGAGCCGCTATGTCCGGATCCGGGGACGCAATTTCAGCGTCGCGGAAATCATGGGATACGACGGACAGGGCCGGCCCATGGATCGAAGCCGGTGGCGGGCGACAAACTTCCTGGGAGAGACGCCCCTCCCCCGCCGTGTCCTCAAAGCGGCCGACATCGTCAAGGAATTCTGGCCCGGCCGGGAATATGCCGTCGCCGTCCACGCCGGACCGGCCAAATTCGACCCGGTCGACGGCGTCTACGTCGTCGCTCTCGTGGACGGGAAACCGGTCGTCCCGCGGCATCGCGTGCCGAGCTATCCCTATCACAATTACGAATGGAACTCGGGAAGCCCGAAACTGGGAGGGATGACGTTCCGCCTCCCCGTCGAAAAGGACTGGACGGGAAAGAGGATGGAGTTCCGGGTCATGCTCTTCGGCGACGGCGCGGATGGCGCCGAGGCTATTCTTCATGTCGTCACGCCCGACGGAATTTTCACGGAGAAGAATCTCCGCGTCGTAAAACAAGCCCTGGTGGAGCCGGAGAAAAGGATAACCCAATGAACGCCTCAGGGAGAAAAAGCATTGGGCTGTTAGCGATCACCCTTCTGGCCGGGGGAGCCTGCGGGCCGACCGTCCCGGACGCGGGCCGAAGCGCGCTCTCCGAAAAATCGTTCTTCAATCCGCCGACCTCCGCCCGGCCGAGCGTTCTCTGGGCCTGGCTCAACGGCTATGTCGACGATGAACAGATCGTCCGCGAACTGCGGGAGATGAAGGCCAAGGGCCTGGGCGGCGCCCTCATCTGGGACGTGGGCAGCCTGCGCGATCCGAAAAAGATCATCCCGGCGGGACCCGCCTTTCTCGGGCCGGAATCTTTGAGAAGCATCTCCCGCGCCATCGACGAAGCCGGGCGCCTCGGCCTCGAGCTCGGCCTGTTCGCCTCGAGCAGCTGGAACGCGGGCGGCTCCTGGGTCAAGCCCGAAAACGCAAGCCAACGGCTGCTCTGCAGCGAGCTGAGGATCGCGGGACCGCGTCGGGTCAAAGAGAACATCCCCCTCCCGAAAGAGGCCACGGCCTATTGGAAAGACGTGGCGACCCTGGCCGTCCAACCCGGACGCCCGGCGGCCGATCTATCGTCCCTCTTGAATTCGGAGGGATATCTGGATTGGGAAGCGCCGGAGGGCGAATGGCGGATCATGCGTTTCGTCTCGAGCAACACGGGCCAGAAGCTCATGTGCCCGAGCCCCAACTCCAACGGCCTGGTCATCGATCATCTGAGCCGCGAAGCCGCCGTCATCGACATGACGCATATCCTCGACCGGCTCACGAGCGTACGGAAAAACATCGATCCCCTCAAGACCTTCATGCTCGACAGCTATGAAGTCGACGAAGCCCTCGACTGGACGGACCGATTCGCCGAGGAATTCCGTAAGCTTCGCGGCTACGATCCGATCCCCTATCTCCCGGCCTTGGTCGATCCCTCGGCCTTGAATCCGGACGTTGCCGAACGCTTCATCTATGATTACCGGAAAACCGTGAGCGACCTCATCATCGAGGACCATTTCCGGGCGGTCCGGGATGTGCTGAACAAGCGCGGCCTCAGGCTCTTGGCGGAGGCGGGCCACGGAGGCTCGGCCCGGGTCGACGCCCTGAAGGCGCTGGGTTCGGCCGACATCCCGATGGGGGAATTCTGGAATCATGAACGGTTCTGGGTGACCAAGGAGGCGGCAAGCGCCGCCCACATCTACGGGAGGACCATCGTCGACGCGGAGACGCTCACGGGCTGGCGGCACTGGCAGGACGGCCCGGCGGAATACAAGCGCAGGTTCGACATCGCCCTCTGCGCCGGGCTGAACCACCCCACCTTCCATACCTTCGCCCACAACCCCCCGGAGGCGGGCCTGCCGGGCTTCGTCTATCACGCCGGCGAACATGTCAACATGAACAGCACCTGGTGGAACCAGGCCGGGCCGATGATCGAATACATGTCCCGGTCCTCCTACCTCCTCCAGCAGGGGCTTTTCGTCGCGGACGTGTGCTTTTACTACGGCGACCAGGCTCCGAACCTCGTGCCCGCGCGCCGGATCGATCCCGACATCAAGCCGCGCTATCCCGACACGGCCTGCCTTCACTGCGGGAAACCCAAGCCGATCGAAACCTCCTCTCTCGACAAGGGCTATGATTATGATTATGTGAATTCCGAGGTCATCCTGGAGAGGATGGACGTCGCCGGCGGCCGAATCGTCCTGCCCGACGGCCTGAGCTACGCGATGCTCGTCCTTCCGGAGCGAGAGGACATGCCCCTCGAGGTCCTGAAAAAAGTCGGAGAGTTGATCGAAAACGGAGCGACGGTCGTCGGCCGGAAGCCTGTCAAGGCCCCCGGCCTCTCCGGATTCCCCAAGAGCGACGAGGAGGTGAAAGCCCTGGCTGACCGGATTTGGGGAGACTGCGACGGCCTCCGGGTGAAGGAGCGCCGCCACGGGAAAGGCAAGATCTTCTGGGGTGTCCCGTTGAACGACATCCTGCGCGAAAAGGGAATCGGGCCCGATTTCCAGGCGATGGGCATCCCTAACGAAGATCGCCACATCGACTTCATCCATCGTTCGACCGGCCGGGACGAGATCTTTTTTATCTCGAACAGCGCGAAGGTCAAAGAGACCGTCGAATGCGTTTTTCGGGTGGACGCCGAGAAAACGCCCGAATTCTGGATGGCCGACACGGGGGCGATCGTCCCGTGCAAGTCGTTTTCCCGGATTGATGGCGGGGTAAGGCTGACCTTGGAGCTTCCGGCCTACGGCTCCGTTTTCGTCGTTTTTCGCGAAACGCCGACGTCGGGGGAGTTTCTCTCGCCAGCCCCGTTGCAAGCCGAGGCCGCGGCGTCCCTGAACGTCCCTGGCCCCTGGACGCTCCGTTTTCCCTCGGGGTGGGGAGCGCCCGGGTCCGTCGTCTGGGAGGCGTTGACCGATTGGACGCGGTCCGAAGATCCCGGGATTCGTTTTTTTTCGGGAACGGCGAGCTATTCGGCCGAATTCGAGGCCGCGAAGGAATTTCTGGAAGAACGGCGAGGTTTCCTCCTGAACCTCGGCGGAGTGAAAGAAGTCGCCGAGGTGATCCTCAACGGCAGACATCTCGGCATCCTGTGGAAAGAGCCTTTCGAGATCGACGTCTCGCGTGCCCTAAGGCCCGGCCGGAATACGCTGGAGATAAAAATCACCAACCTCTGGCACAATCGCCTGATGGGCGACCTTCTAAATCCCGAAGCGAAACCCTACACAAGGACCAATATAACTCTTAAAGCCCAGGACCCGATCCCTTCCGGGCTGTTCGGCCCAGTCGCGATCCGTCAGGCCGCCGAACCCGGATAAGGACACTGAACCGAAGCAGACGGCGATGGACCGACGAGAATGCCTCAGGTTCAACACGGGAGCTTTACTCCTTCCCGCCGCCGCTCCGGTCCGAGCAGTTCCGATCGATCGACCTCCGTCTCGGCGTCGATTCTCGGGCCGTCGATGCCGAAAACCCGGGCGACCGCAAGCACGGCGCCAAGACCTCGCAAAGCCGCCGGCGGATCGACCCGCCGACCGACAAATCCCTGCACCCGATCAGACGACGGCAGGGTTCGGCCATGATTCCTTTCTCGTAGCCCACAGCCGGGCCCGCCCGCCTGAGCGGATTGAATTTCGGCATGGCGTCGATTAAAGTGAGGGGATCCGGAAGGAAAGGACTCATGATGTCTTCCGTCAAAAAGCCTGTCAGACGAATCCCGAGGCTCCTTGTCTCCTTGACCGTCTTGATCACCGCGGGCGGACCCATGGCCCAAGAGAAAGAGCCGATCAATCCGCTCCTGCGCTCCTGGAACCGGCATCTGGAGCTCCGGCAGAGCACTCCCTTCGGTTTGGAATGGATTTCTCTCGGCCCCGTCATGAACAGCGCCCGGGCGGCCTGTGTCCAGGGCGATCCGACCCGGCCGGGAACTCTCTACGCCGCCTTCGGGCCCGGGAATCTCTGGAAAACCACGGACGGCGGCCTCTCCTGGGGCCCGATCTTCGAAAACCAGCCGACGCTTGGGATCGGCGACGTCGCCCTCGCCCCCTCGCGGCCGGAAACGATCTGGCTGGGAACGGGCGTCGACTTGAAGAAGCCGCGCAACTTCACCATGACCGGAACGGGAGTCTATCGGTCCGACGACGGGGGCCGGACCTGGCGCCACCTCGGGCTTCAGGATTCCTATCACATCGGCAAAATCGACGTCCATCCGCGCGACCCCGAGACCGCCTTCGTCGCCGTCCACGGCCATTATTGGACGACCAATCCGAACCGGGGCGTGTATCGGACCCGGGATGGAGGGAAAACCTGGGACCATGTGTTGTTCATCAATGACCGGACCGGGGCGAACGACGTCATCATCGCCCCTTCCGATCCGAACATCGTCTATGCCACGGCTTGGGAAAATTATCCCGACATCTGCGGTCCCTCCAGCGGAGTCTATAAGAGCGAGGACGGCGGGACGACCTGGCGCCGCCTCGAAAGCGGACTCCCCGCGGGAAAAAGGACAGGGCGGATCGGCCTGGCCGTCTCGGCGCGAAACGCGGCCAAGGCCTACGTCCTCGTCGACAACCTGAATCGCGGCGAGGCGCCCCCGGCCGAGGTCTACCGGACCGACGACGGGGGAACGACGTGGCGGCGGACGCACAAGGACGACTTGAGGATTTTCGGCGGGATCGGCTGGTATTTCACCGATATCTATCTCAATCCCGAGGACGACGAGGAGGTCTACGCCCTGGGAATCCGCTTGGCCCGAAGCGCGGACGGCGGCAAGACGTTCGGCCTCGTCGGCGGAGACGTTTATCACCTCGTGCCCAATCCGTCCGAAAGCCTTCATCTCGACCAATGCGAGATGTGGATCGATCCGACGAACCCGGCCCACCTCGTCCTGGGCAACGACGGAGGCGTCTATACGAGCTGGGACAAGGGGGCGACCTGGCTGCATCACAACAACATCCCGGCCGGCGAATTCTACGACATCTCGGTCGACGACAGCTCGCCCTATCGAGTCTTCGGAGGAACCCAGGACGACGCCTCGGTCTTCGGACCGGCCAGGGAATGGGATCCGCGCTTTCCAGACGATTGGGTTTACGTCTGGTTGGACGCCTGGTCGGGAGGCGACGGCTGCGTCACCTTCGCCGATCCTACGGACCCGAATGTCGTCTATTTCTCATCGCAGAACGGCGCGGCCCGGCGCAAGGACCTCCGCACCGGCCGGTCCGTTTCGATCAGGCCCCGCCCGCCCAAGGATTTCAAGGGGACTCTGCGATACAATTTCATCACCCCGTATTTCGCCTCGACCCACGATCCCAAGATCCTCTATCACGGCGGAAATTATGTCTTCAAGAGCCCGGACAGGGGCGACACCTGGAGCCTGATCAGCCCGGACCTTTCGGCCTCGGCCGATCCGAACCGGCGTTCGACCGCCGCCGGCGCGATCGCCGAATCTCCCCTCAAAGCGGGCGTTCTCTATGCGGGGATGGACCGGGGCGCCTTCTGGGTCAGTCGGGACGATGGAAAGACCTGGGAGGAGCGTTCGGCCGGACTTCCTCCCTTCTACATCCGGAGCATCTGTCCGTCGCGGTTCCAGCCGCAGCGAGTCTATGCCGCCGTCCCCGGGATCAACCACGACGACTTGGGCTGTCATCTCTTCGTCTCCGAAGATGAAGGGAGAACGTGGACGTCGATCTCGGCCGGGCTTCCCGATGAAGTCGCCTACGTGATCCTCGAGGACTCGACGAACGAAAATATCCTGTATGCAGGTCTTCTGCGCGGAGTCTACATTTCCACGGACCGGGGTACGACGTGGTCCCTCCTGGGACCCGGCCTCCCGGCCACCGCCGTCTCCGACCTGACCATCCAGGAGCGCGAAGGAGATCTGCTCGCCGGAACTTATGGCCGCGGGATCTACAAGATGAATATCCGGCCGATCAGGGAGGCGTTCCGGAACGGCCCGCCCGAGGCGGACGTCCTGTTCGCTCCGCCCCCGGCGACGCGGCCATGGATCAACGACACCCATCGAAATCCCCTTCTGCGGACCGCCGAAAAGGTTCCCTTGACATTCCATCTCCGGCGTGAGACCGATATCATCCTACGCGTGGAAAACGCCGAGGGCGAAGGCGTTTGGGTTCGATCGCTCGAGGGCCGGAAAGGGTTCAACCAAATCCGCTGGGACCTCGTCACGAAGACCGAAGACAGCCCCGACGCGTATTTCTTTCAATACCGTCATTTCGCTCCGGCCGGACGATATACGATCCGCCTGGTCGGTGAAGGCATCTCCCTCGAAGCCCCGCTGGTGATCGAGGAACGGACCCGATAACGTCCCCGGCCGCTCACCCTCCATGGGCGAACCGACTTCCCACGTCCTCCGGGTCGCTCTCCGGGCGGACGGATTCGAGGACGAAGCTCTGGATCTCAAGATGCCGGTCTGGATGCCGGGCTACTACGGCCTCCAGAAATACCCGGAAAACGTCCAAGACTTCCGGGCGGCCGACGGGGCGGGAAATCCGCATCCCCAGCGACCTTGACGAAAACCGGGCTTATATCGCCCCGGTCGCGGGCCACTTCCAGCGGGGCAGCGAGGAACGCGAAACCTCGATCGTCCCGGCCATCGAATCAAAAGGATGCCGAACCCGACACCCGAGCCGGCGGCGGCTTTCAAGGGATGGGTCGGCGAGTGATCACGTTCTCCGGCGGGCCCGGCCGTCGAACGCGGTTTGAAAATCGGACGGGCTGTCGGCCGGGGCCGTTTCGAACTTGACGGCCAGCGTGTCGGCCCCCGCCTTGGCATAGGACAGGCGGTAAATCGGCGCGCTGAAGTCCCATCCCGAAAGGAAAGTCAACGTGCTTCCATCCATCGAGAGGCTGGCGACGTATTCGACGAACCGGCCATCGCTGTCGAAATCGACGGCTTTTTCGGGGAGCCCCGGTTGCTTGTGGATGACCATCAGGCTTTCGCGCGCCGAGGCGGGGCGGCCGTCCGCGGCCGGGACCTCGGTCCGGGTCCGGAGGACGATGACCCGGCCTTCGAGTTCGAGGGAAAAAGCAAAGGAGCCGTCGCCGGCCCGCTCTCCGAGGAAAAACGACAACCGGCTCCAATCGGGGGCGGGGGTTCGCGCCGTCCGGGCGGCCGCCGGAAAGGCGAACACAGCCGTCAAGGCGAAGGCGCCGAACACGGCGACGGCGTTTCTGGGACGGGCTAGAAGAGTCATCCTGCTCCTCCCAAGAGGAATGTTGAATCTATTTTAAACCCTATTCCCCGGGATTGGCCACGAAATAACTTCGGCGGGAAGGAAAGAACGTTTCTCCAAGGCCAAGAAAGAAACGTTCTCCTTCATCCCTAACGTTCCCTGTCGATTATCTTCCCGTCAACGGCGGAGCAACTCCATGAAGAGGCGATGGACGGCGGCTTCGACGGCCGCTTTGAGCCTCCCGACCGAGGCCTCGAAGGTCTCCGCGAGATGGTCCCGGGCGAAGAACGGCCTCCCGAAACCGACCCGGATTTGTCCGGGAATCGCCCAGGGAAGGTGGGTCCCGTAGAAGGCCAGGGGGACGACGGGAACATCGAGTCGCTCCTCGAGATGCAGGCGGCAGGCGACGATCGCCGAGCCGCGGCCGAAAGGCTTGATGTAAGGATTGCGCTCCCGGGGATCGACCCGGCCCCTCCCCTGAAGGGAAACGACGGCCCTCCCCCGGCGCAGGTAGTCCATGCACTGTTCGACGGCCTCCCGCTTATCCCTCCCCAGCAGGTCGACGGGGATCGTCCCGATCTTGGCGATGTTGGCCGAAACGTAATCGACGACGAGAAACTTGAAGGGATTCAGGAGAAAATTCAGGAAGACGCCGACCCGGCCCAGATGGCGCTTGAGATGCTTCAGGGTCAGGGCGCTGAACTCCGGACGAGTGAAGATTTGTTTGTTGGCGTTGAAAAAAATCGGACGGGGAACGATCCGGAAAAGGGTCATGACGTCCTTGAAGGCGCCGCAGTGGTTGCCGATGAGAATCGCCGGCCCCTCGGCGGGGATGCTGTCTCCCCCATGGACCATGACGGACTTGCCGACAAGTCCGATCCTCCCCAGCCAGCGGATCGCGGGCTCGATCCGCCGGAGCTCCTCTTCGTGGGTCGACCTCCGCATCGCACGGCCATTCTATCCGGGGGAGGGTGTCTTGTAAATGCCGGCCCTCCGTGCTACAAAAAGGGCCATGGCCATTCACATCCGCGGAGGAACCCTTTTCGCTCCGGAAGCCCTCGGCCCGAAGGACCTTCTCGTCGCCGGGGGGAGGATCGAGGCCGTGACCGAGCCGGGGGCCATCCAACCGGGGGGCTTTCCGGTCGAAGTCCTGGACGCCCAAGGCCTGACCGTCTTGCCCGGCTTCATCGACCCTCACGTCCACATCCTCGGCGGGGGCGGAGAGGGCGGCCCGGCGACCCGGGCTCCGGAGATCCGGGTCGAAGACATCGTCCGGAGCGGAGTGACGACCCTCATCGGCTGCCTGGGCACGGACGGCGTGACCCGCCATCCGGCTTCTCTCCTGGCCAAGGCCCGGGCTCTGGACATCGAGGGGGTCAGCACCTATGTCTTCGTCGGCTCCTACGAGGTCCCCGTCCGGACGGTCACCGGAAGCGTGCGCTCCGACCTCGTCCTGATCGACAAGGTCATCGGCGCCGGCGAGATCGCGATTTCCGACCATCGCTCCTCCCAGCCGTCTTTCGAAGAGATCGCCCGGCTGGCGGCCGAGTGCCGGGTCGGCGGGCTGCTCGGAAAGAAAGCCGGCGTTCTCCACTTCCATCTCGGGGACGGGGCGCGGCGGCTCGATTATCTCTGGCGTCTCCTCCGGGAGACCGAAATCCCGCCGAGCCAGGTCATTCCGACTCACGTCAACCGCAACCGGGCCCTTCTCGAGGACGCCCTGGCCTATGCCGCCGCCGGAGGCTTCATCGACCTGACGGCCGGAGTCGACCCCGAAAACGAGACCGACGACGACGTCAGCGTCGAAACGGCCGTCCGCCTCGGTCTCGAACGGGGCGTCCCGATCGAGCGGATCATGGTCAGTTCGGACAGCCACGGAAGCCTGCCCGTCTTCGACAAGGCCGGCCGGCTCGTCGGGCTGACCGTCGCCGCCCAGGACACGCTGCTTCTCAAATTCCGGTCGCTCATCCGGCGGGGCATTCTCGCGCCCGACCAGGCCGCCCGCCTTTTCGCCGCCAACCCGGCCGTGTACTACAAGCTCGAGGGGAAGGGCCGGGTCGCTCCCGGAGCGGACGCCGACCTCGTCCTGTTCGACGAAACGCGGGTCCTGAGAACCGTCATCGCCAAAGGGCGGGTCCTGATGCGGGACGGAAAGCTTCTAGCCAGAGGAACCTTCAGCGCCCCTTGAGTCCAAAGGATCGCCGATGAACCCATCGCCCCCGACCGAACCCTCGCCGAAAAAGCCCGCCGGACCGCCGAAACCGTCATTGGGGATCGCCCTCATCCCTCTCATCGCCATGGCCTTGCTTCTCGGGATCGGCTACGGCGTCTACAAAATCCGGCCCCAGGTCCTTCTCGTCGCGGCCGCCTTCCTGACCGGCCTCTTGGCCTGGGCCCTCCGAATCTCCTGGAGGGACATGCAGCAAGGGATCGTCGACAGCATCCACAAGGCCATGCCGGCGATCCTGATCATGCTCTGCGTGGGCGTGCTCATCGGGACGTGGATGGCCAGCGGGACGATCCCGATGGTCATCTATTACGGCCTCAAGCTCATCTCCCCGAAATATTTTCTCGTCACGGCCTGCTTCGTCTGCAGCCTCGTGGCCCTGGCCACGGGAACCTCTTGGGGGACGATCGGGACGGTCGGCGTCGCTTTCGTCGGGATCGCCATGGGACTAGGCCTGCCCCTCGGCGTCGCCGCCGGGGCCATCGTCTGCGGGGCCTATTTCGGGGACAAGATGTCGCCTTTCTCCGACATCCCCAACCTGGCCGTCGTCACCGCCGGGGCCAACCTCTTCGACCACATCAAACATACGATGAAATCCGCCGTCCCCGGATGGCTCCTCAGCCTGGCCGTCTACTTCGTCCTCGGGCTGAATTA
Organism: Candidatus Aminicenantota bacterium; assembly: GCA_016867585.1. Taxonomy (GTDB): domain Bacteria; phylum Acidobacteriota; class Aminicenantia; order Aminicenantales; family UBA4085; genus JAAZPG01. The sequence continues at coordinate 11,903 of VGJF01000035.1, forward strand.
CCGGAGCGAGGCCCTCTCCGACGAGAGGATGACCCTCATCCTCGAGACCCTCCGCCGGAACTTCCGGTTCAACGTCCTTCTCCTCCTGCCGATGCTCCTCGTCTTCTACCTGGCCTTCACCAAACGGCCGACGATCCCGGGGATGCTTTTTTCCTCGGCCCTGGCCGCCGTCCTGGCCGCCGTTTTCCAGAAAGCTTCGCTCATCGAGATCGCCACGGCGATGAACTCCGGGTATCCGGCCCACACGGGCGTCGAGGCCGTCGACCGGCTCCTTAGCCGGGGCGGACTGATGAGCATGATGGAAACCCAGCTCGTCGCCTTCACCGCCTTCAGCTTCGGAGGGATCATGCAGAAGGCGGGTTTTCTGGGGGTCATCCTGGACAAGGTCACCCGGGTGGCCCGGACGGTCGGCAGCCTCGTCGCGGTGACGATCGGCTCCTGCGTCGTGACGGCCATCGTGACCGGGAGCTCTTATCTTTCGGTCATCATCCCCGGCGAACTTCTGGGGCCCGTCTTCCGGGAGAAAAAATTGGCCGCCAAGAACGTCTCCCGGATCATCGTCGAGTGCGGCGGGATCATCGTCCCCCTGATTCCCTGGAGCATGGCCGGGGTGTATATCACCGGGACGCTGGGAGTCCCGGTCTTCGATTACCTCCCCTGGGCAGTCGGGAACTGGGCGGCGATTTTCATCCTCGGGGCTTACGGCTACGCGAAATTCACCATGGCCCCCCGGACCCGGGAGGACGAGACCCAGGCCGGCAGCTGAGTTCGGAGCCGACGGCCCCCTCTTCGCTACGGGGGCTTCAGGACGGTCTTTGGCTCCGAACCGGGAAATATCATGATGAAGCGTCTTCGGACGGATCCTTGCCGTCGAGGGCTTTCCGGAACAGTTCCTCGGCCTTCCGCTTCTTCTGGCGCTCGATCTCGGCCGTGGCCTCGAATTTCGTGGCCATCCCCTCGGCCTTCTGCTTCTCCTTGACGAGGAGGTCGTCGAGGGACGCCTTCGCCTTGGCCGCCTTCTCCGACTTCAGAATCCCCTTGGCCGCCGCGTCCACCCAGAGGACCGTCCGGCAGCACGGGCAGACGACCTTGAAGACTTTCCCGCCGCTTTCGTCCATGTCCTTACCGTAGCAGAAACGACGGCCTCGATCAATCGGCCCGCCCTCTGGCGGTCGAACAGTTTCTGGGGATCACCGAAAGTCCTTAAAACCGTTCGACGGTCAGACCCGATCTCCATCCTCTGGCCCAGCCTGGCCCTGGATCTTGTGCTTTTTCATGAGCTTGAAGAGCGCCTGGCGGGACAGGCCGATCTCCTCGGCCGTCCGGGCCTTGTTGAAGCCGCAACGGAGCAGGGCCTGGCGAAGAAACCGCTTGACGAACTCCGCCTTGGCCTCGAAGAAATTGTCCGTCGTCGCCGCCCCGGCCGGCGGAGAAAGACCGTCTCCGTCCCGGGCGAGGAGCCGCGGCGAAAGATGCTCGGGACGGATGATTCGTTCCTCTCCGCAGAGGATGAGGCAGCGCTGGATCTCGTTTTGGAGCTCCCGGATGTTGCCCGGCCAGGGATAGGCGTGGAGGAGTTCGAGGGCCCGGGGGGAGAACAGGAAGCGGCCTCCCCGAAGCTCCCGCCCGTACCGTTCGGTGAAATGGTCGACGAGCGGCTCCAAGTCCTCCCGCCGGTCGCGGAGGGGGGGAATTTCGATCGTCACGATCCGGAGCCGGTAATACAGGTCCTCCCGGAAGCCCCCCCTCTCGATTTCCCTCTCCAGGTCCTTGTGGGTCGCGCTGATGAACCGGACATCGATAAGCCGGGTCCGGTTCTCGCCGACCCGCCGGATCTCCTTGTCTTGCAGGACGCGGAGGAGCTTGGCCTGGAGGGGCGGACCCAGATCGCCGACTTCGTCGAGAAAGAACGTCCCGCCCGCGGCCTCCTCGATGAGGCCCGGTTTGTCCCGCATCGCCCCGGTGAAAGACCCCCGGGCGTGGCCGAAGAGCTCGCTCTCCAGGAGGTGGTCCGGAATGGCGCCCCCGTTGACGGCGACAAAAGGGGACATCCTTCGAGCCCCCTGGAAATGGATCGCCCGGGCGACGAGCTCCTTGCCCGTGCCGCTCTCCCCGGTGATGAGGACGGGGGCGTCCAGGTCCTTGACCCGATCGATGAGGTTGAGGATTCGGAGAACGGACGGGCTGCGTCCGATGAGGAGGCCGTTTTCCGGTTCGATTCGCATGCGCGTGCCGCCGGACCCGCGGGCCCGACATAGGAACGACGTTCGGCGGGGCGGTTCTTTCTCACTCCGCAGATTGCCCCGAATGGCGGCGGAGGGATTCCTGTCTTATCTCGAAGGGAGAACTCTCCGGCGGGACGTCCGGCTTACGAACCCTAAGGCCCGAAAAGCGCGGGGCTTACCGCTTTCCGCCGAGAATGGATCCCAGGACGCCGCGCATGATCGAGCGGCCGACCTGGCTGCCGATCGACCGGACGGCGCTCTTGGCCATGGCGTCGAACAACGTGTCTTTCGGCCGCCCGGCCGGCTTGCGCTCCTTCGGCATCCCGTCCGGAGGAGGATAGGAACCCCTCGGCGCCGGATACCCCCGCTCCTCGCCTGGCCGCGGCCCGGCCTGGGGGAACCGAGCCTGCGGACGGGCCTCGTCCCAAGCTTTGGCCTTTTCCTCTTCCCTTCGCTTCAGCAGCTCGAAGGCCGACTCGCGGTCGACGGCCCGCTCGTAATGGCCGTAAACATAGGACCTCGAGACGATCTGGCGGCGCATGTCCGGGGTGATCGGGCCGATCTGGCCCCGGGGCGGAAGGACGAATGCCCGCTCGACGATGCCGGGATGGCCTTTCTCGTCCAGGAAGGAGACGAGAGCCTCCCCCACGCCCAGCTCGGTGATCGTCTTTTCGACGTTGAGCTTGGGATTCGCCCGGAAGGTCGTGGCCGCGACCCGGACGGCTTTCTGGTCGCGAGGAGTGAAAGCCCGCAGGGCGTGCTGGATGCGGTTCCCGAGCTGGCCGAGAACGCTCTCCGGGACGTCGATCGGGTACTGGGTGACGAAATAGACGCCGACCCCCTTCGACCGGATGAGGCGGATGATCTGCTCGACCTTCTGCATGAGGACGGGCGGCGCCTCGTCGAAGAGGAGATGGGCCTCGTCGAAGAAGAAGACAAGCTTCGGTTTCTCGAGGTCGCCGACCTCGGGCAGGTTCTCGTAGAGCTCGGCCAGGAGCCAGAGGAGGAAGGTCGCATACGTCTTCGGCTGGAGCATGAGCCGGTCGGCGGCCAGGATGTTGACGATGCCCCTTCCCTGGTTGTCCGTCTGGATGAGGTCGTCGATGTTCAGGGCCGGCTCGCCGAAGAGTTTATCCCCGCCCTGGGTTTCGAGGTCGAGGAGCGAGCGCTGGATGGCCCCGATCGAAGCCGCCGAAATCCGGCCGTATTCGGTCTGGAACTTGTCGGCGTTGTCGCCGGCGAACTGGAGCATGGCCCGCAGGTCCTTGGAATCGAGAAGGAGAAGGCCGTTGTCGTCGGCCAGCTTGAAGACGAGCGAAAGGACGCCGCTCTGGATCTCGCTGAGGTTGAAGAGGCGGCCGAGGAGGAGAGGCCCCATGTCGCTGATCGTCGTCCGGACGGGGTGGCCCTGTTCGCCGAAGATGTCCCAAAAGACGACCGGCGACCCGCCGAACCCGTGATCGCCGATCTTGAGCATGTCGAGCCGGGCGGCGATTTTCGGCGTCGCCGACCCCGGTTGGCTGATGCCTGAAAGGTCGCCCTTGACGTCGGCCATGAAGACCGGCACGCCGGCCCGGCTGAAATTTTCGGCCAGGACCTGGAGGGAAACGGTCTTTCCCGTCCCGGTCGCTCCGGTGACCAGGCCGTGGCGGTTGGACATCTTGGGGAGGAGATAGAGGTCCGTCTCTCCCCGGGCGATGAAAAACGGGTTCGCGCTCATGGACATCTTCCTTTCGGGACAAAGGTATAACGGCCGCTATTCAATGTCAATAAATAGGGTCCTTAACATTCGCGCCCCCGGCCGGATATACTCTGGTGTGAAATGGATCCCCGGGAGAAAGCCTTGATCGAGCGCGTCCTGGCCGGCGACTCGACCGCCTTCGAACCCTTGGTCCTCCCCTACCGGAGGCCGATGCTCTCCCTGGCCTACCGGATCGTGCAAAACGCCGAGGACGCCAAGGAAATCGCCCAGGAAGCCCTCCTCCGGGCCTTCAAATATCTCCGCCGCTGCGACCTCGAGCGGAGCTTCCGCAACTGGCTTTATCAGATTTTGGTCAACGCCGCCCGGGACCACGGGAGGAGGCGCGGCCTGGAATCCTCCCTGAGGAGCGCCGACCCTTTGACCGAGTCGAGCCCGTCGCCCGAAGCCGGACCCGAGGCGGCGCATGAAGCCGGCGAGGTCAGGGCCCAAGTCCTCGACTGCCTCGACGGCGTGAGCCCTAAGGAGCGGGAGGTGTTCCTTCTTCGCGATATCGAGGAAATGGGCGTCGCGGCGACGGCGGAGGCCCTCGGCCTGTCCCAACTTTCGGTCAGAGTCCATCTCTCGCGGGCCCGCCGGAAAATCAAAGAACGGATGAAACAGAGTTATCCCCATTACTTCGGGAGCGGGAGATGAACTGCCGTAAAGCAAGCCGGTTCCTGGCCTTATATGTCGGGGATGAGCTCGGCCCGCGGAAAGAACGGGCGGTCCGGGCCCATCTCGAGTCTTGCCCGCGCTGCCGGGCCGAGGCGGAGGATTATCGCGTCGCTCTCGAACGGGCAAGGATGATGACGGCGGCGGAAGCAGCGCCGGACTGGACCGACGCCGAATGGCGGAAGATGATGGCCTCGATCGTCTCCACGCCCGTCGAGAAACGCCCGTTTCGCGCTTTCGCCCTCAAGCCCGCCCTTGCCGCGGGGGCCTTCTGCCTCGTCGTCCTCGGGACGCAGGCCGTGATTCGCCATCTCCTCCGGACTTCGGAAATCTCGACCTTCCCCGCCCGCCAGGATGAGCCGCTCGGCCGGCTCTTCTCGGCCCTCCCCGCGTTCGACTCCGCCTCGCTCGCCGCCGTGGAGAAAGTCGCCGGCCTCCAAGACCCGGCCTTTCCCGTTCTCGCCTTCGCGAAACAGGATGTCCCGGCTCTGACGATGATCACCCCCGAATCCGGACTTAAAATCGTCTGGTTTTTCAACGAAAATCTCGAATTGGAGGAATGACATGAAAAGACTCTTCGGCCTCGCTCTCGTCGTCGCCCTCGTGTTTGCCGGCGGACCGGTATTCGGCCAGTCCGTCGAAGCCGTTCAGGCGACGGCGCCCCAAACGCCGCCCCCGCCTAAGGCCGCATCCCCCGTCCCGGCCGAACCGGCCACTCCCGCCGCCCAAGCCGCCACGCCCCCGCCGGCCAAATCCGCTCAAACGAAGACCGAGCTCATCAAGCTCATGTATCTCGAATACAACACGGCTTACAACCTTCTCCGGGCCTACAGCACGACCGGCAAAGTCTCGCCGTCGGGAGGGCCGGGCGCCTCGATGATCGTCGTCACCGATACGCCCGAAGTCGTGGCCAAGATGCTCCAGGTCATCAAGGAGTACGACGTCAAACCGGCCGAGGTCCAGTTCGCCGTCCAGATCGTCCAGGGCGGGGAGGGCGAAACGGACGAAGCCCTCAGAAACGACCCGGTCATCAAGGACCTCCGGAGCGTCCTGAAATACA